>WGLQ01000018.1 GCA_016125495.1 Hyphomicrobiales bacterium
AACCCCACCCTTCAAGGAGACTTCCGATGATCCGCAAGATCGCAGCTTACGCCTTCGTCACCGCCTCTTCGATGCTCGTCGCTGGTTCGGCCTTCGCCGGCTGCGTCACCTACGTGCCCCGCTACTACGGCTGGTGAGCCGCAGGGAGCACTGCCCCGGGGACGGCAGGTCCCCTCGAGACCAACCAAGGAGAATTCCGATGATCCGCAAGATCGCAGCTTACGCCTTCGTCACGGCCTCCTCGATGCTCGTCGCCGGTTCGGCTTTCGCCGGCTGCGGTGGCTACGTGACCCGCTACTACGGCTGGTAATACGCCGTAGCAGAACGAGCCGGTATCCCTCCCCCCGGTTCGTCCCGAAGCAGAGCGAGCGCGCCTCCTCCCCGCGCTCGCTCTGCGATTCTTTTCTCCGGTGCCGCATTTTCCCGTCCGGTCGGTTGCCCTGACGGCGCTCGACCCCCATCTTCCACTCGGGACCCAACGTCCGCCTCATGGCGGCCAGAAACGGGGGAAGAACATGCTGCACGTCGACATTCCGACGCTACCCGAGTTGAGGCGACTGGTCGGCGAGCGGGCCGATGCCTGCGTCTCCATCTATCTGCCGACGACGCCCGTCACCCAGGATGTCGCGGCCAGCCGCCTCGCGCTGAAGAAGCTCGCCAAGAAGGCCGCAAGCCAATTGCGGGCGGTGGGCTTCGACAAGCGCCGCCTCAAGGAGCTGACGAGCCACATCGACGACATCGAGAAGGACGACGAGTTCTGGCGGCTGCAGGCCAACAGCCTCGCCGTTCTCGCCACGCCGGAGCGCGTGCGCACCTTCCGGCTGCCGAACCATCTCTCTGAAATTGTCGAGGTTTCCGACCGCTTCCATCTGAAGCCGCTGTTGCGCTCGGTCACCTTCCCGCACGAGGCCTTCGTGCTCGCCCTTTCGGAAAACAAGGTGCGGCTGGTCGAGGCTTTCGCCGAATTGCCGGCCCGCGAGGTCAAGCTGAAGGCCATGCCCAAGTCGGCGAGCGATGCTGCTGGTGTCGCCTCGGTGAACAGCACCTCGCTCGGCGGGTTCTTTTCCGGTCGCGCCGATCAGGCCGTTCTGCTCCGGCAATATACGCGCAAGGTGGACGCGGCGGTCCGTGCCCTGCTCGCCGGGCGTACGACGCCGCTCATCCTGGCGGCAGCTCAGCCGCTCGAATCGATCTTTCGGTCGGTCAACAGCTATCCGCATCTCCTCGAGGAAGGAATTGTCGGCAACGCGGACCGGATGACGCCCGGTAAGCTCGCCGAGCTGGCGAGACCGGTTCTCGACAAGCACTACCATGCCGAGATCGAGGCGATCGGACGGCGTTTCGCCGAGGCGCGCGGTGCGCGTCGAGCAACCACCGATATCGCCGATGCCGCGCGGGCCGCGACGTTCGGGGCGATCGAAGTGCTGCTGGTGGACATGGACCAGGTGGTGCCGGGGACGGTCGACGATGTGACCGGCGCCGTGAAGTTCGCCAAGGAGGAGGGTGCGACGACCTATGGCGTCGTCGACGAGATCGCCGGGCGGGCGCTTGCCAGTGGCGCCCACGTCCTCGCGGTGCGCAAAGAGGATATCCCGCAGGGCGCCAGCCTCGCCGCCATTCTGCGAACCGCGCTCTGAGGCCCCCGAGGGGAGCCCGGTCCCGGATGGCCGACCCTCGGCTCGGCCATCCCTTTCGAGGTTTCCTCAGCCCGCCAGCTTGGTCATCACCGCTTCGTCGACCTCGAAGTTGGAATAGACGTTCTGGACGTCGTCGTCGTCCTCGAGGGTGGCGATGAGCTTCATGAGCGTATTGGCGCGCTCTTCGTCGACGGGCGTGGTGGTCTTGGGTCGCCATACCGTCTGGACCGACTGGGCCTCGCCGAGGGCCGCCTCGAGGGCGGACGAGACCGCGCCGAGGTCGGCGAACTCGCACGAGATGACGTGCTGGTCTTCGTCGCTCTCGGCATCGGTGGCGCCGGCCTCGATGGCCGCCTCGAGGACTTTCTCGGCGTCTCCGGCGGCTACCGGATAGACGATTTCGCCGATGCGATCGAACATGAAGGAGACGGCCCCCGTCTCGCCGAGGTTGCCGCCGTTCTTGGTGAAGTAGGAACGGACCGCGCCGGCGGTGCGGTTGCGGTTGTCGGTCATGGTCTCGACGATGACGGCGACGCCCCCCGGGCCATAGCCTTCGTAGCGGATCTCCTCGAGGCTTTCGGTGTCGCGCCCTTCGCCGCGCGAGATCGCGCGCTCGATGTTGTCCTTGGGCATCGACTGACCCTTGGCGTTCTGGATCGCGAGGCGCAGCCGCGGGTTGGCGGAGGCGTCGGGGCCGCCGGACTTGACCGCGATCGTGATCTCCTTGGCGAGCTTGGAGAAAATCTTGGAGCGCTTCTTATCCTGAGCGCCCTTGCGGTACATGATGTTCTTGAACTGTGAATGGCCGGCCATGGCGAACCTCCGGGTGGGGCGGTGCGGGAGGCGACTGCGGCAGGGGTTCCCGCCGGTTCTGCGTCCCGGGTCGTTGCGCCTTGCCGCACGCCGCGCGATGGCTTCGGCGGCGTTCACGGCAGCACCGCTGATCGGTTGAATCCGCTCGCTTATACGTGCCATGCCGGGCCGCTGTCGAGGGGCGCGAAGGGGGCCAGGGCAGCGGCGCCGCGTCGGGTTGCGGGCAGTTGGCCGGGGCGGGCGTGACCACTGCGCTACGTTCGACGATGGAGTGAACCAGACGCGATCGCGGTTGTGGCGTGGGACCGCCGGTGGGTGATAGTCGAAAGGCGAGCCCTCCAGCGCGGACCAGACGACGATGCCGAACCTCACGCGACGCGAGACACTCGTCGGGACCGTCCAGTGCTTGCTTGCAGGGGTCTTCGCCCTGGGCCTCGGGACGCTCACCGCAAGCGCCCATCACACCTTCGTTGCCAAGTACGATGCGGCCAAGGTCGTCACGCTCAAGGGCAGCGTGACCTCCGTCAGATGGCAGAACCCACACGTGTTCTTCGTTATCGATGTCGGCGGTACCGCCTGGACGGTCGAAGCCGAGGGCATTCCCAAGATCGAGGCAAAGGGGCTGACGCGGGCGCTGCTATCGGAAGGCGCGGCGGTGGAGGTCAAGGGCTGGCCGGCGCGGGACGGTGGCGCCGAGGTCGGACTGAAAAGCATACGTGTGAAGGGGCGAACGATCACCATCCGCAATACCGCCCGATAGCTCCGGGTGAACGTTGACGTCTGGGGTCGGGAGAGCGGGGAGCCATGGGTTTCGATTGGACCGTGCTCTGGGAGGCGGTCGCGGAGCTTGCGGCGGCCCGCTTCGTTGCCGAGACGACGTGGGCCTATCCGGCGCTCGAAACCGTCCATCTGATCGGCATCGCGCTGCTGTTCGGGCCGATCCTCGTGTTCGACCTCAGAGTACTCGGCGTCGGGCGCGCGATCGCCCCGGGACGCCTCCATGCGATCCTCCTGCCGTGGGTGTGGACCGGCTTTTCGCTCAATGTGACGAGCGGGCTGCTGCTGTTCGCCTCGGACGCGGCCGAGTTCGCCACGAACTCGGCGTTCCAGGCCAAGATCGCGCTCATCGTCCTGGCGGGGCTCAACGCCATTGCATTCCGCTCACGTTTCCAGCCCTGGGCGCGGTCGCTCGACGGCTCCGGGCCGGCGCCCGCCGGGGCACGTGAGATCGCGCTCGTTTCCATACTGCTTTGGCTCGGGGTCCTGACGGCAGGGCGGCTCATTGCATACGTCGTCTGACGAGGCGGAGGTTGCGGGCGGGCCGAGGTCTCGGCTATGGCGGCGAACCTGGACCGGTCGAGTGACCGGCGCCGGCGACGCATTCAACCGGAAGCCGAACCGATGATCGAAATCCTCGGGCTCATCCTGCCGCTCTTCGGTCTCATCGGCCTCGGCTATGCGGCCGCGCGCATCACGCGCCAGCCGGTCGAGGCGCTCGGCTGGCTCAATACCTTCATCATCTATCTGGCATTGCCGGCGCTGTTCTTCCGGCTGCTCTCCAAGACGCCGGTCGAGGAACTGGCGCGCACCGATTTCATCGTCGCCAACATCGCCGCGACCTTCGCCATTTTCGCGTTCACCTTCCTGCTCGGGCTCGCCGCGAGCCGGGGTTCGGGCGCGGAGGCGACGGTGCAGGGCCTCGCCGGGGCCTATGGCAACATCGGCTACATGGGCCCGGCCATCGCGATCCTGGCGCTCGGCGAGAAGGCGGCGATACCGGTGGCGCTCATCTTCTGCTTCGAGAACGTCATGCATTTCGTGCTGGCGCCGGCGCTGATGGCGATCTCGGGGCGAAGCGCCGGGGGCGGGCTCGCGGCGCTCGCGGTCGGCGTCGTCAAGCGCATCGTTTTCCATCCCTTCATCCTCGCGACCGCAGCGGGGGTCGGGGCGGCCTTCGTCGGCTTTTCACCACCGGTGCCGCTCGAGCGGCTGATCGCCTATCTCGCGCAGGCGGCGGCGCCCTGCGCGCTCTTTGCGATGGGCGTGACGCTCGCGCTGCGGCCGCTCCGGCGGGTGCCGCCAGCGCTCTTCTTCATCGTGCCGATGAAGCTGCTCGTGCATCCGGCGCTGATGCTGGTGGTGCTGAGCTGGGCCGGGGATTTCGATCCCGTCTGGGTCTACACCGCGGTCCTTCTGGCGGCGCTGCCGACGGCGACGAACGTCTTCGTCATCGCGCAGCAGTACGGGGTCTGGGTGGAGCGAGCCTCGGCGAGCGTTCTCTTGACGACGCTCGGCTCGATCGCGACGGTGTCGGGGCTGCTCTATCTCATCGCGACCGGGCAATTGCCGGCGGACCTCTTCGTCGGCGGACCATAGGGGGCCGGCCGCCTGGCGGGATTTCACTCCTCGATGAGGCGGATGGCGCGGGCGGGACAGCCGGCGACCGCACGCCTCGCGGGCTCGATGAGTTCGGGCGGAACGTCGGCGGCAACGACCTCGACGATGCCGTCGTCCTCGCGCTGGTCGAAGAGGCCGGGTGCGATCGCCACGCACCGCCCACTGCCGACGCAGACGCCCTGATCGGCAGACAGCCGTGCCTTGGGGGTGCTCATTAATCGTCCTCCGACGGCCGCCGCCAGGTGCCTCACCAGGTCACGGGAACCTCGTAGGCTCCGTAGATCTGGGAATCGTACTTGAAGGGGATTTTCTCGAGCGGCACGGCGAGGCGCAAATCCGGGAACCGCGCAAAGAGCCGGGAAAAGACGACCTGCAACTCGATGCGCGCGAGACCCTGGCCGAGGCAGTGGTGAATGCCGTAGCCGAAGGCGAGATGCTGGGAGGCGTCGCGCGTGATGTCGAAGCGCTCGGGATCGGGAAAAACCTCCGGGTCCCAGTTCGCAGCCGGCGCGACGGCAAAGACACCGTCGCCCGGCTCGATGCGCGATCCGGCGACGGTGACGGCCTCGAGGGCGACGCGGCGTGGCGCGAACTGCACCGGTGCGGCGTAGCGCAGGATCTCCTCGACGGCGCCCTGAACGAGGTTCGGATCGGCCTTCATGGCCGCGAGCTGATTGGGATGCTCGAGAAGCAGGACCACGCCGAGACCGATCATGTTGGTCGTCGTGTCGTGGCCGGCGCGCAGGATCATCGAGCAGATCTCGGCGAGGTCGTCGATGCTGAGGTGACCCGGCTCGACCTGTTCGGCGATGACGCGGCTCAGCATGTCGTCCGCCGGCGCGCGCATCTTGTCCTCGATGAGGCCGCGGCAGTAGGCGACGAGATCGCGGGCCGTGCGGGCGGCGGTCTCGGGCGTCTGCGTCAGGCCGTGGCGGCCGGCGGCGCATTTCATGATGTAGGTGTGATCCTCGTAGGGCGAGCCGAAGAGCTCGCACATGACGAGCGCTGGCAGCGTGACGGCGAGGTCGGCGACGAGATCACCGGGCGGCCCCTTCTTTTCCATCGCATCGAGGAGGTCATCGGTGATCGCCTCGATCTGCGGGCGCAGGGCGAGCATCCGCCGCGTCGTGAATTCCTTGGTGAACATGCGCCGGTAGTGGTCGTGGCGCGGGTTGTCCATTCCGACGAAGGCGCGCTCCAGCTTGTCGATGCCCTGGCGCGCCTCGGTGACGGAGGGGAAATCCGGACGCGCGAACTCGCCGCTGAAGCGCCCATCGAGCAGCGCTTCCCGGAAGTCCTGGTGGCGCGTCAGCAGCCACGCGCGCTGGCCGTTCCAGAGTTCGACCGGCAGCACCGGGCAGGAGCGCTGGGCTTCCAGGTACTGCTCCGGCGGGCGGAACGGACATGTCCTCTTGAATGGGAACAGCGGTGCATTCCTCGTATCCTCACCGGCCATTGTTTCCTCCGTCGTTCGTTCGGCCACCGCCGTGGCGCATTAGCTTACCAATCTCCGTTCACCGTGGCGCCGCCATCGACGACGAGCGTCTGGCCGGTCATGTAGCTGGCGCGCGGCGACAAGAGGAAGCAGACCACTTCGGCGATTTCGTTCACTTGCCCGAGGCGGGCGAGCGGAATGGCACCGACGAGGCTGGCGAGGTCGGCATTCCCATCCGTGATGTTCTGGCGGACCATGCGTGTTTCGACGATGCCGGGGGCGACGGCGTTGACGCGGATGCCGGCGGGCGCCCACTCGACCGCCAGGGTGCGTGTCAGGGCTTCGATGCCACCCTTGGCGGCGGAATAAGGCCCGCGTCGCGGCCGGCCGATCCGTGCGCCAATGGAAGAAAAATTGACGACCGAGCCCTGTCCGCTCGCGCCGAGCGCCGGGTAGGCCGCACGGCAGCAGCGAAGCGCGCCCCCGAGATGGACGTCGAGGAGACGTTGCCAGGTGGCATCCTCGAGTTCGGCGACGACCTGGTGGCGATTGAAGCCGGCGCAATTGACGAGGCCGTCGAGACGGCCGCGCCAGGCGAGCGCGTCGGCGGTCATGCGATCCACTGAAACCGTGTCCGTGACATCGACGCGCAGCTGGAGAAAGCGGCCGCTGGCGGCGATGGCGGCGAGTTCCGGATCTCCTTCGTCATCGAGATCGGCGCATATCACCGAATGTCCTTCGGCAACGAGGAGACCGGCGACAGCAAGGCCGATGCCCCGAATGCCGCCCGTCACGAGGTAGGTCGAAGCGCTTCCGGCCGACATCTCCCGCTCTCCCCGCTGGTCGCCCCCTGCGTCACACCCGGTGCAGCGACCGGTCGATCGCCAGGAGGATGGTGTTGATCGCAATGGCCACGAAGGCAACGAGGGTGGTGATCGCCATCATGGTCGCCGTGTCGTTGATGTCGATGCTGTTCATGACGAGGAATCCGAGGCCGCGGCTCGAGGCGAACATCTCACCCACCATCACACCGAGCAGGGTGATGGAAAAGCTCATGCGCAGACCCGTCACGAGTTCCGGCACGGTCGCGGGCACGATCACGTGAGTGAGCGTCTGCAGGCGGGTCAGTTTCATCGTGCGGGCGGTCTTGCGCAGGCCGACGTTCATCGAGCGGATCGCGTTCATCGAAATCAGGATCATCGGGAAGATGCCGTGGAGTGCGCCGAAGGCCACCTTGGCGGTGAAGCCGATGCCGAAGAAAAGGAGGAAAACCGGATAGAGGGTGATTTTCGGCAGGGAGTAGAGCGTGACGATCATCGGCTCGCTCACCGCGGTCGCGGTCTTGCTGGCACCGAGGGTGAGCCCGATGAGCGCCCCGAGGAGGCAGGAAAAGAGGAGCGCGAGGCCGAGCGCGCTCGCGGTCTCGTTGATGTGCACCCAGAACGACGGTGAGTTGAGCAAATCGACGAGATGGAAGGCCGTGGTCAGTGGTGGGGCGAGCGCCTCGAGGCCGGCGTAGTTGTGGGCAAGCTGCCAGGCGGTCACGATGATGGCGGCAACAGCGAGGATCGCGATGACCTTGGAGAGCGCCGTGGCATCGTTGCGGCCGTGAGCCGTGCCGGAGCGGTGCTGGACGGATTGCTGCTTGTGGTGAAGGAAGAGCGTGATGATGGAGACCGCGACGACGAGAAAGAGCAGGAGGCCATACATCGTCTTGTCGTCGAAGTTATTGTAGGCGAAGGCGATCGAGTATCCGAAGCCGCCGGCCGAGAGGATGAATTCGGAACCGAGAACACCGGTGATCGAGTAGCTGAGGGAGAGTTTCGTTCCCGTCAGCAGGTGTGGCGCGGCGGCAGGAAGCGAAAGCCAGAAGGCCTTCTGCAGGCCGGACATGCGCAGCACGGCGCCGGTCTTGGAGAGCACGTGCGGGATGCGGTCCAGCCCGCTCAGCGTGCCGATGATCACGGCCATCACGGCATAAAGGAAGCCGATGAGGATGATCGGCGTGTCGTTCATGCCGAAGAACACGATCATGAGCGGGTAGAGGACGAAAAACGGGATCGCGTAGTAGCTGGCGATGAGCGGTTCGAGGGAGGCGCGGACCTGCGGCATGCGGTGCAGGACGAGGCCGATGGCGGAGCCGGCGATGTTGGCCGCTATGAAGGCGATGAGGATGGAGCGGGCGCTGCTCGCGACCTGCTCCCAGAAGCGGGCCTCCTGGACGAGTTCGGCAAGCCGCATCGCCATGACGCTCGGGGGCACGAGGAGATTGGGATTGACCCAGCCGAGGCGACAGGCGACCTCCATGTAGATGATCAGGCCGACGACGATCGCGGTGCGAATGGCGCCGTGCCGGCTCATTGTGACACCCTGGCATTGCCCGACATCGCCTTGATCGACTCGTCACGCAACACCTCCCAGATGTGGGTGGTCACCTTGCCGAAGTCGGGCGACGCCGCGATGCGGCTGTCGCGCTCGCGCGGCCAGCCGGTCGAGACGAGTTCGATGAAGCGGCCTGGCCGCGCGGACATGACGGCGACGCGGTCGGCCAGCAGCGTCGCCTCGTCGAGGGCGTGTGTGATGAGCATGACCGTTGCCCCGCTCGAACGCCAGAGGCGCAGCAGTTCGTCGCCCATGAGCAGCCGGGTCTGCTGGTCGAGCGCGCCGAACGGTTCGTCGAGGAGGATGAGGCGCGGTTCGAGGACCAGGGTGCGCGCGATGCAAACGCGCTGGCGCATGCCGCCCGAGAGCTGGCTCGGATAGGCGTCGGCGAACTGCTGAAGCCCCATGAAATCGATGGCCTGGCGGACGCGGTCGCGGATTTCCGAGCTGCTGGCCCCGCGGCGTTTGAGGCCGAATCCGATGTTGTTGGCAACGGTCAGCCAGGGGAACGTGGCGTCCTCCTGGAAGACGACGCCGACGCCGTCGGGAACGGTGCCGGCGACATTCTGTCCCTCGAAAGTGATGGTGCCCTCGCTCGGCGCACTGAGGCCGGCGAGGAGGTCGAGGAAGGTCGACTTGCCGCAGCCGGAGGGCCCCACAACGGAGAGGAACTCGCCGCGAGCGAGGTCGATGTCGATCGGCCCCAGGGCGTGCACGCCATTGTCGTAGACACGGGTCACGCCACGTACCACGGCGTGGGTCGCGTCGGTGGAGGCCATTGCCGTTGCGGCTTTGGTCTGGGGCACGTCGGACAGTGGCATCGGCGGCTCGTTTCCTACGGGTTGGTCTCAACGCTCAGAGCGAGCGCCCTTCTCGAGCGGATGCGCGCCCCGGCCGGGCGGGGCGCGCTGCTGCCACCCGTATCACCGCAGATCGGCATCGAGGAGGGAATCGTCGATGATCTTGCTCCAATCGGGCTCACCTTCCCACTCGCCCTGCTCGACCATGGTCTGCACCCAGACCCCGAGGCCGTCGCGATCGATCTTACCGCGGCTCCAGAAATCGATCTCGATCATGTGCTTGACGGCCGACTTGGCGACCTCGAGGTCCATCACCTTATCGGTGTAGGATTCGGCCATGATGGCAGCGGCGTCGTCCGGGTTGGCGAGCGTGAACTCGACGGAGTTGCGCCAGGCCTTGGCGAGATCGCGCACGACGTCCGGGCTGTTGCGGATGAAATCGCCGGTCGCGACGCCGACCATCTGCACCATCGGAGGCAGTTCGGAGAGGTCGAAGACGACCTTGTAGCGGTCCTTGCGCTTGCTCCAGAGCGGCTCGAGGATCAGAGCCGCGTCGACACCGCCCTGTTCGAGCGCCGAAAGCCCGGCGCCGAGGCCGCCGAGGGAGACCATCTCGACATCGTTGGTGAGGTTGTGGCGCCGGAGCATCCACTTCACCATCGTCTCGCTGACCGACTTGGGCTTCGTGAAGCCGACTTTCCGGCCCTTGAGGTCCTGGATGGAATTGACGGGGCTGTCCGGCATGGCCACCCAGAACAGGTCGCGCATGTTGTTCAGAACGCCGTGCACGATCTTGATGTCGATGCCCTCGCGGATCGCCGTCAGAGCGCCCGAGGTGCCGACGAAACCGTAGTTGAGGCCGCCGCCGACCATGTTGCGGATCGCGGTGCCGCCACCGATGGTGCTCACGACCTCGGAGACTTTCACGTTCGAGGTGTCATAAAACCCCTTGGCGAGCCCGACGGCGATCGGCGAGGTGTTCATCAGCGCCTTGAAGTAGGAGCCGAGAATTTGCATCTCCTGCTTGGCGTAGGCGGGCCCACCAACGAGCGATGCCCCCAGCATGCCAAGCCCACCACCGACGACCGCGCGCCGGCTGAGCCCCTTGGAAAACTCCATGTCGTCTCCTCCAAACTGGCCCGGAGCACACAGCCCCGGGCTCTGACGCGCTCCTTAGCTGCGGCGCGGCCTGTATACAGAATTCCCGCGTCCGCGAACGGGCGTCCTGCGGGAACCGCCGGGATACTCCGATGGCCCCCCAGGAATGTCAACATTCGCTCCGATTGTCGCGGGACCCGCGGAGTGTCGATGCCTCCTTCTCCACATCCAGCACGACGGCGGAAATGTCCATGTCCGCCAGCCCGTTCGCTGCCGCCTCGTGGAACCGCTCGAGAGCCGTGCTGGCAATGCGGTGGGGCACGCCGAGGGCATCGGCGGCGGCGATGGCGCACTCGAGATCCTTGATGATCGTGGTCATGCTCGCGGCGGCCTTGAAATCGCGTGGCAGGAAGTGCCCCGGGAAGACGCGCGCGAGGGTGCGGCTCGAGGCAGAACTGGCACTCAGAACCTCGTAGAGACGCTCGCCATCGATGCCGGCTGCCTTGGCGAGCGTGGCCATCTCCGCCAGGAGCGCGTGGGTGGTGATCGTGACCATGTTGTTGCAGAGCTTGGTGGTTACGCCAGCGCCTGGTGGGCCCATGTGGAACACGGCCTTGGCGAGGGACTCGAGGAGTGGGCGGGCCGCAATGAAATGCGCGTCCGCTCCGCCGACGATGACGCTCAGCGTCCGGTTCGCCGCGGCCGTCGGTCCGCCACTGATCGGGGCGTCGAGATGACCGATACCGCGCTCGGCGAGGCGGCCGGCAATCCGGCGCGAGGTTTCAGGGTCGATGGTGGAAAAATCGATGCAGACGAGCCCGGGCCTGCCGTGCGAGACGACACCGTCCGGTCCGAGGAAGACCTCCAGCGACTGGGCCGGCGTGACGCGGCAAGCGCAGAAGAATTCAACCTCGCCGGCCATTTCCGCGACGCCGCTCGCGATGCGGGCGCCGAGCCCGCGCATTGTTTTGATGGCAGGTATGTTGTTGCTGCATACGATGAGTTCGTTGCCGGCTGCGATCAGGTTTTCGGCCATGGGCAAACCCATGAGGCCAAGTCCGACAAATCCGATTCGCATGGCGGCTCCGTGGTCGGGGAGGGTGGTCTCGCGTCGTGTTCGAAGCCTATGATGAAGTGCGGGTGGCGGCAACGTCCGGGGCGCCGTTCTTGCGCGGGTCGGGCGGGCTGCGAAGGGTGAAAAAGCAATCTCGGGGGTGCGGGCGATGACGACAGGCGTCGGGCGTCAGGCGGGCGGAGTATCGCTCGGAGCGCTCTATTCCGAACATCCGTTCGGGCCGACGAGACTGCGCAACCGGATCGTGATGGCGCCGATGTCGCGCTACCGGGCGCCGGGGGGCGTTCCGGGCGAGGCGGCCGCAGCCTATTACGGCGCGCGCGCCAGGGGAGGCGTCGGGCTCATCATCAGCGAAGGGACCTACGTCGACCATCCGGCCGCCTCGGGGTATGCGAACGTGCCGCATTTCCACGGGCGCGAGGCGGTGGCGGGCTGGCGGCGCGTGCTCGATGCGGTGCACGCAGAGGGCGCGCTCATGGTGCCGCAACTCTGGCACGTCGGCGGCGTACGAAAGCTGGGCATGCCGCCCCGCGAGGATGTGGCCGGCGTCGGGCCGATGGATGTGATCGAGGACGGGCGGCGGGTGATCGAGGGGCTCGATTTGGCCGGCCTCGGCAAGGTTATCGACGCCTTCGCGCGCGCGGGCGCGCTGGCGCGTGAAACGGGATTCGACGGTGTCGCGATCCACGGGGCGCACGGCTACCTGATCGACCAGTTCCTCTGGCCGGAGTGCAATCGCAGGACCGACGGCTACGGCGGCTCGCTCGAAGCGCGGGCACGACTTGCCTGCGAGGTCGTGGCGGCGATCCGGCGCGAGGTGGGGCCGGGGTTCCCCATCGTGTTCCGCTTCTCACAGTGGAAAATGACGGACTACGAGGCGCGCATCGCGAACGACAGGGAGGAACTCGGCCGGCTGCTCGCGCTCCTCGTTGCCGCCGGTGTGGATGTCTTCGATGTCAGCACGCGGCGGTTCTGGATGGCGGCCTTCGAAGGTGATCCCCGCAGCCTTGCCCGCCTGACGCGGGAGGCGACCGGAAGGACCGTGATCGCCGTCGGCAGTGTCGGTCTCGACAAGCCGCACCAGTCGAAGGTCTTTCGCACCAAGGACAACGCCGATGCGGGGGTCGCGGACATCACGCCGGTGGTCGAGGGGCTCGATCGCGGGGATTTCGATCTCATCGGGGTCGGGCGCGCACTCATTGCCGATCCCGAGTGGCCGGTGAAGGTGCGTCGCGGCGACATGGCGTCCATCAAGCCCTACGAGCTGGCTCTGCTCGAGCGCTATCCTTGAGGGGGCTTGCCGGCAGGCTCTGCGGGTTCCGGCGTGTCCCAGAGCACGACGGTCGAGGTAGCGAGGAGGGAAATGCGTGCCAATTGGATGGCCGCGGCGAGTCCATCGCCAGCCGACAGCACGTCCATCAATGCGGCGAGGCCTGCTGCTTCGATGGCCAGTTCGTCGATGGCGTCGACGTCGAGGCCGAGGCCGAGAGCGGCACGGTCGGTGCGGACCTGGTTCTGGATGTAGGTCGCGGATGGCAGCGTGGCGGCGAGGCGCGAGGCAAGGGCCGATCCGTGGTCGCGGCGCCAGCGCGCGAGGAAGTCCGGGGTGGCGAGGTCGGGCCGGCGCCGCGCGAAGAGAAAAACACGGACCTCTCCGGATCGGTATTGGCTCGCGCGTATCGGATGCTCGATGGTGAGGGTCGCGAATTCCCGCACGGGTCGTGCGAACGTCTCGCGCTCGTCGTTGCGCATGATGGCGCGCTCGGGGCTTTCGCCGGCGTGGGCGATGCGGCTCGCCTCGCTGCGGTACCAGACGAGCGCGACGCCGTCCGCGGCGGCGTGCGGCAGGCCGGCGAGCCCCGTAACGTCGAGCGGATCGCAATGGACGTAACGGCGCACGTTGCGCCAGCGCTCGAGGCTCATGCCGAGGCGCGCATGCTCGCGCCAGCGCGTGGTGAAGCCGGCTGGCGTGAGGTCGGGATGGCGCTCGGCGAGATAGATCAGTTTCGGCGTTTCGGCCCGTCCCGTCGTTTCGTTTCCGCTCATTGCGGCGCGTCGGCGACTGGGTTGATGAGGGTGCCGATCCGCTCGATCTCGGCGGCAACGACGTCACCGGCCTTGAGGTAGAACGGCGCGGGGTCGGGGCGGGCGACGGCAACGCCCGCGGGCGTTCCGGTGATGATGACATCGCCCGGCTCGAGACCGATGCGGGACCAATAGGATACGAGCTTGCGGACGGGAAAAATCATGTCGGCGGTGGTCGCCCGCTGGCGCTCTTCGCCGTTCACGGTGAGGCTGAGGGCGAGCGCCTGAGGGTCGGGAATTTCATCCGTTGTGACCAGCCATGGGCCGAGCGGCGCGAAGGTCGGCTGGTTCTTGGCCATGACGATGCCGATCTGGTGTTCCATCTCCGCGTGCTGAATGGCGCGGGCGCCAAGATCGTTGCAGATGGTGTAACCGGCGACATGGTCGAGGGCCTCCGCCTCGCCGATGTTGAACGTGGGGCGCCCGATGACGACGGCGAGTTCGATCTCGTAGTCCACCTTCTCGACGCCCGGAGGAATCAAAATCCGTTCGCCGTCCGCGATGATGCACGAGGCGAACTTGACGAAGGCGGTCGGAAAACTCGATTGAACCACGGTCTTGCCGCGCTTGGCCCAGATCTCCTGGCCTTCGCGCAGGTGGTCCATGTAGTTGCGGCCGGTGGCTATGAACTTGGCGGGCGCGGGCACGGGCGGGCCGATGCGAACGGCATCGGCCGCAACCACGGCGGCGGCGGTGTTCTGCGGCGGCGCCGAGATGATACGACGGGCCAGCGCGCGGCCCGATTCATCGAGCCAGCGGCCACTTTCGACCTCGCTGGACAGGCGTTCCGCCGCGGCCTCGTCGATCGCGATGCCGGCCGAGCGCAGCAGGCGGGCCGCTTCGGCGAGGCGCAGGATGCGGCCGTCGGCGAGTTGACAGACCGCTTCGCGGCGCGGATTACCCGCGGTGGTGGCCGTGCCGAGCCGCATGTTTGTCTCGCCCCGTGCCGTTCGAGCAGTGGTTCTCAGAACAGCTCGAATCCGAGCGGCTCGCCCTGCTTGGCCCAGCCGACCACGAGCATCTCGGAGGCCTCCGTGGCCACGACGTCGCCATAGGGCGCACCGTCCGGCAGCATGAAGTACGAGAGCGGCGTGAAGTGCTCGCCGTTGTAGGCGAGATCACCGTCGGTGAGGAACACGGCGCGATTGCCGGCGGCGGTGGCGGCGGGAAGCCGGGTGCCCTTTTCCAGGCGCAACAGTTTGATGTTCGGGCCACTTTCGAAATAGAAGCCGAGGTGCTTCTGGGTGACGCCCTCGAGACGCGGATGCGCGAGCCAGGGATAGGCGCTCGAGCGCATCACGACGTAGCTGTTGAGGCGCGGGGACGGATACTCGATCGCCTTGCCGGTGAGCTTTTCGAGGATCGCCTCGTAGGCGTCGCGCTTGCGCCCGTTGGGGAAGGTATAAACGCCCTCCTCGAACTTGCCGTCCTCGGCGAGCGCACGCTGGGCCGCGACGACATCGTCGGGATGGGGGTACGGGATGCCCGACGGACCCATGAACTGGATGTCCACGAAATGCATCTGGTCGGCGCCGCCTTCGGAGGCCGGCACCGGTTTGATGGGACCGTAATAGGCGCCCTCCGGGATGTAGAGGACATCGCCTGGCTCGTACACCTCGTGACCGTACTTCATCTTGCCGCCGACGAGGTAGCGAACCTGCTGGAAGGTGTGGCGGTGGCGCGGCGAGTGGAAGTAGGGGTCCGCATAGAGACTGCCGATGCGGCAGCCGACACCGCGCTCCTTGTCGAAGAAGCCCTTGTAGCGCTGCTTGTAGCCAGGGCGCACGCCGATATCGACCCAGGGCAGATCGTTTTCCCGAACGCCGACACCTCGATCGAGCTGCATCTTCCGTCTCCCGCATTCCTGTATACACTTGGTTGATCAGATGAGCCGGGGCGGACGCGACTGTCAAGCACCACTGGCGGGCGCTAGCCATGCGTTGCACGGGGGGGGGGCGAACCTGTTGTCGTTGGTCTTGGCGGAGCGGGCATGTGAGTGCAGTATCGCATGCTGGGCGTTGGCCGCGTGACGGTGCACCTGTTACCGGGGTGGCGTCATTGGGCAGGGATCGGAATGAAGAGGCAGACGATGGGTGGCAAGGTTAAGGGATCGATATTCGTGCCGGTCGAGGGGCCGTTCGGCGCCGAGACCGAGGCCATCGACCTCGGCAGGCCGCTCGATGGCGCGACGGTCGAGGCCATCCGGGCGGGTTTCCTCGAGCATGCCGTGCTGGTGTTCAGGGGGCAGTCTCCGGCTGACGATCATCTGGTGGCGCTCGGCGCGATTTTCGGTCCGCTCGAACGCCATCTGATCCAAAAGGCCGACGGCAACATCATGGAGGCGGTGCACACGATCACCAACTTCGATGCCTCGGGGCGCCCTTCCAAGCGTCCCTATATCAATACCAACTACTTCTGGCACAGCGATAAATCGTATCTCGCCACGCCGTCGCTGCTGACCATGCTGCATCCGGTCGAACTGCCGCCCGAGGGGGGCGATACGCAGTTCGCGCACATGGGGCTCGCCTGCGCGGCGCTCGCCGAGGAGACGCGCAGGCGCATCGAGGGCCGCAAGGCAGTCCACAGCCTCGAGTTCATGCGCGACAGTCTGGACAACCCGCCGCCGAGCGAGGAGCAGAAGCGCGCCGCCCCGCCGATCGCCCATCCGATCATTCGCCCGCATGCCGAGACCGGCCAGCCGTGCCTTTACATCGGCATGTATGCCTCGCACATCGAGGGGCTCCCGGTGGAGACCGGACGCATGATCCTCGCGCGGCTGCAGGAGTTCGCGACGCAGCCGCCGTTCCTCTACACCCACCGTTGGCGCCCGGGCGACGTCGTGATCTGGGACAATCGCTGCCTCATGCATCGGGCGATCGCCAATTACGACATGGCGGCGAGCCGGCGGGTGTTGAAGCGGGTCTGCGTGCAGGACATCAAGGCCGCTGCCTAGCAGGACGGGACGTTGCCGGATCGGTTCAGAAGGGCGCGCGTCGCCGCGACCGTGCGCGTCACCCGTTCACGCGTCGGGATGTGGAGGGCGCGCTCGGCGGACGGCACTTCGATGGCAATCGGGATCGTGGTCGGCATGGCGGCCAATAGGCCGGTGAGGTCGAGTTCGCCCTCTCCTGGATCGAGGCGGTCGCGCACGGCCTCGTGGATGAGGCCCTCCCGGGTCGTGGGGGCGGCGGCCGGCGCGTCGCAGATGTGCCAGTATCGCAAACGCTCGCGCGCCGTCTGGGCGACCTCGGCCGATCCGCCGGCGGAGCGATGGAGATGCAGGGCATCGACAGCGATGCCGAGCGCGGGGTGGGCGACCTCGTCGAGGAGACGATTGGCGTCCGCCAGCGTGCGCACGGCCATCCAAGGCACGAATTCGAACTCGACGGTGAGGCCGTGCCCGCTGGCCATGTCGCAGAGCGCGGCGAGTTGGTCGAGGAGGCGGCCGCGATCGGGTGTCTCGGCGGTGGCGAGCACGTGGCGGGCTCCCATCTCCGCGGCGACATCGAGGAAGGGGGTGAAGTCGGCGACGTCGGTTCCGGCGGCAAGGCGTGCGGTATTGGCATCGAGGATGGAAAGCCCGGCATCGCGCAGGCGGCTCCGCGCCGTCCGCCGGAGGGTCGCATCGGTCAGCGCCGCGAGGCCAGGCTCGTCCGGTCGACCGGAGAGGAGGCGAAGGCCGATATGGGCGAGGCCGAGCGCGCCTGCGAGGTCGATGGTCTCGAGCAAATCCAATTCGGGTATCGTATGATAAGCGAGCGAGAGCGCGGGATGGCCCGGGACGGACTCGGTCGAGATGGCGGGCATGGCGGTCTCCTCCCCGTTCGGTGGCGGACAGTCGTCGATCTCGACCTGCCATGGCCGTAAGGTCAAGCCATTGCGATCCGGGAACCTCGAGGGGAGAGTACGCATGAGCGCGGAGCAGGGGCTCGCCGTCGTCATCGGTGGCGCTGCCGGCATCGGTGCGACAACAGCGCAACTGATGACGGAGCGCGGTTGGCGGGTCGTCGTCGCCGACCGGGACGAGGCGGCGGGCGAGCGGCTCGCGGGCGAACTCGATGCCGGCTTCCGGCGCATCGACATCGCCCGCGAGGACGACATCCGCGAGGCGGCTGCGGCGATCGAGGAGCGTCACGGCCGGGTCTCGGGGCTGGTGGTCGCGGCGGCTGTCTATCAGGCGGTGGTGCCGCCACGCGAGCTGACGCTCACTGCATGGAACGCGGTTCTGCAGGTCAATCTGACCGGGACATTCCTTGCGAACCGCGAGTTCGGTTCGCGGATGGCAGCATCAGGGGGCGGGGCCATCGTCAACATCGCCTCGATCGCCGCGATCGGCTCCATGCCGGTCCATGCCTATGGGACCAGCAAGGCGGGCGTCGTGCACCTCACGAGCACGCTCGCCGGTGCCTGGGGCCGGTCCGGTGTGAGAGTCAACGTGGTGACACCCGGATCGACACTGGTGCCGCGCGTCGAGGAGCGCATCCGCAGCGGGCGCTATGCGGCGGACCCGGCGGAATTCACGGCTCTCGGGCGGATGGTGCGTCCGCGCGAGGTGGCCGAAGTCATCGAGTTCCTCGCCTCGTCGCGCGCCTCGGCCATCACGGGCCAGAATATCGTGGTCGACGCCGGCTGGCAGGTGGCATCGACCTGGGCGCAATTCGGCGGGGTCCCGGGACCGGAGGGCGCCGTTGATCCGTCAGCCGGAGGCGACTGAGCCGCCCGGGGCACGGGGCTGGCGCAGCAGGCGGCGGGCGTTGTCCGCCCAGGCCGGATCGATGGCGTGGTCGTGGCCGGCCTCGTCCTGGTCCCAACCGGCGAAATTGGTTCCGTAGACGAGCCGGTCGTTGCCGACGGTCTGGCGCAGGAGTTCGAGGGCGCCGCCGGCACTGACGTGCGCGTCGTACCAGAGGCGGCAAAGTGCTTGCTCGAACGCGCCGTCCTGGCGCATGGCGTCGGTCGCCCAGGGGCGTTTGCGGGCGGCCTGGCCAAGACGGCCGGCGAGGAAAGGAATGGCGCCCCCGCCGTGGCTGATCCAGACGTCGAGCTTGGGATGGCGCTCGAGGACGCCGCCGAAGATCAGCGTCGCGACGGCGATCGATTCCTGACTTGCAAAGCCGATGATGACGTCGAGGTCGTACCGCTTGAGGTTGGGATCGCCGGGGGGGCCATCGATGCCGGCGGGGGCCGGGTGGAGGAAGAGTGGCACGTCGAGGCGCACGAACGTGTCGTAGAAATCGTCGAGGGCCTCGCTGTGCAGGGGCTCGGCGAACTCCGTGCCGATCGCGGCGCCCCAGAGGCCGAGCTCTCCGACCGCGCGTTCCAGTTCCTCGCGTGCGGCGACCGGATCCTGCATGGGGAGCGCGGCCAGTGCACCGAGCCGGTCGGGGTGCGCGCGCACGATCGCGGCCGAGCCGTCGTTGTGGCGGCGGCAGAAATTGACGGCATCGGCCGTTTCGATGTGGTGGAAATAGGTGAGCGGACTCGGCGAGAGCACCTGGAAGTCGATGCCCGCCGCGCCCATCCGCTCGAGCCGCAGGGCGGGGTCCGTGAACGGGCTCGCCGTGTGGCGCACGCCGACGAGGCGGTAGTTGCCGACCCGGTACCACGGCCGGCCGTCGGCATCCTCACCGAACTCGGGGCCGTACTTGCCGGCAGCCCCGGTGGTGGCGGCGATGCGCACATGCGCGTGGACGTCGATCACGGCGGCATTCGCGATGCCGTTCATTGGCTTCCCTCCGGTCATCGGTGCCGATCGCATGGCTCCCCTGCACCGATATTCCAGGGTTTGCAGACCCATGCAACCATGCCAGTCTTTCCTAGTGCCCGAGCCGGTTGCCGGAGGGCGGGCGGACGATGGTGAGCGGGAGGCAGGCGATGGCTGTGGCATTCACGAGCGTCAGGGACTGCGTGGCGCAGCTCGTCGATGCGATCGCGCGGAGCGGGGACGATGCCGAGGCGCTCGGGAACGCGATGAGCGGGCCCGTGCGCGAGTTGATGCGAAGGCCCGACCTCCTCATGCTCGGCATTCCCCGCCAAGCCAACAACGTCGGCTTTTCCGAGTACCTCTATTACGACGGCCAGCTCTCCATCCTCCTCTACGAGGTGCCGACCGGAAAGCCTGTGCCGCCGCACGACCATGGCATCTGGGAGAGCCTCTTCGTCTATCGCGGGCGCGTCCGGCACTGGGTCTACGAGCGCGCGGACGACGGCTCGGTGCCGGGCCGCAGCGACCTTCGTATCGTCAGCGAGCGGGTCCTCGAGCAGGGCGACTTCGCGGTGATCGCACCGCCGCGCGACATCCACAGTTTCGTGGCGCTGACGGAGGGGACCTATGGCATCACCGTGCTCGATGGTGCCTACCGGCCGGACCGCCATTACTACAACCTCGAAACCGGGACCTACGTCGTCAAGGGGCAGAAGAACGCGCGCTGAGGGGCGGCCGATCGGGGGGTGGAAAAACCGCGTATGGAAGAAAAGCGCATTGCTCTCGTAACCGGGGCAGCCGGCGGCCTCGGGGCGGCGATCGCCGGCCGTCTCTGCGCGGACGGCTATCGTGTCGCCATCGTCGATCGTGACGGGGAGGGAGCCCGGGCCGAGGCCGCTCGGCACGGCGGAGCCATGGCATTCGCCTGTGACGTCGCCGACGAAGCGAGCGTCGGCGCCATGCTGGAGCAGGTGATCGCCGCTTTCGGGGCGGCGCCGGGCGCGCTCGTCAACAACGCAGGCATCGTGCGCTTCGGCGACATCCTCACGCACAGCGTCGCCGATTTCCGCGCGGTGCTCGAGGTCAACCTCATCGGCGCCTTCATCGTCTCGCAGGCGCTGGCGCGGCACATGGTCGCGCGTGGCGGTGGCGCGATCGTCAATATAACCTCCCTCAATGCCTTCGCCCCGAGCCCCGACGCGGGCGCCTATCCGGCGGCCAAGGCAGGGCTCGCCAAACTCACCGAACAGATGGCGCTGAGCCTCGGGCCGCGGGGGGTGCGGGTGAATTCGGTTGCGCCAGGCTTCATCGATGCCGGCATGTCGACGCCGATCTACAGGGATGCGGGTGTCAAGGCCGCACGGGGCGCGAGCGTACCGGCCGGGCGGATCGGCGAGGCCGAGGACGTCGCGGCGGCGGTCGCTTTCCTCCTTTCGGACGAGGCATCCTACATCCATGCCCAGCATCTTCTGGTGGACGGCGGGGTCTTCTGCAGCCTCAAGAACCAGATGCCACGCAAACCGCCGTCCGGCGGCGAGGGGCGGGGTTGACGATGCGGAACCTGATCCTGACGGGCGGCATCCGTCATCCTTTCGAGGATGCCTCGCGGGCGCTCGCAGACTTGCTCGAGCCGGCCGGTTTCACGAGCGAGGTGACGACGGACATCGAGGAGGGAATAGCGCGGCTCGCTGGCGGCGGGTTCGCGCTCGTCACGGTCTATGCGCTGCGCTGGCGGATGCTCGGGGACCCCAAATACGCACCCGAGCGGGAGCGCTGGGCGTTCAGTCTTTCCGAGCACGGGCGCGCCGTGCTCCAGAGATACGTTCGCGATGGCGGTGGGCTCTTCGGGCTGCACACGGCCTGCCTCTGCTTCGACGACTGGCCGGAGTGGCGCGAGCTGCTGGGCGGGGCGTGGCGGTGGGGGAAATCGTTCCATCCGCCGCGCGGGCCCGTACTGGCGGAGCCGACCCCGGTCAGCCATCCGATAACGCGCGGGCTCGCCGCCTTCGAGGTCCACGACGAAGTCTACAGCGACCTCGACCTCGAGGGCGACACGGTCGCGCTCGTCACGGGGCGGGCGCTCGAGACGCCTGCCCGCACCGGGAGCGCGCCCGATCAACCGCTCGTCTGGGCGCGGGCGTTCGGGGCGGGCCGCGTCGCATTCGACGGACTCGGCCACGATCGCGCGTCGATCGAGCAGCCGGCGCATGGCGAACTCATCCGCAGGGCCGCCCGCTGGGCGGCGCGGGCGGATTGAAACGCGCCGGGGCCGGACGAGCACTCCGGTTCAGCGGATGGCGAAGCCCTTGCCGACCGGATCCTCGGGGTCGAGGAGCCATTTGGCGTAGCCGACGACCTTGGCCGTGCCCTTGACCGTCGGGACCACGGCACGCCTGCCGCCGATGGTCGTCTCGCGCACGAGGCAGCCCTCGAACTGGCCGCTGCCGAGGAGTCCCTCCGACTTGATGGTCTCGCCCACCTTGATGCGGCCACGTGCCTCGAAATAGGCCATCATCATGCAGGTGCCGGTGCCGCCGGGGGAACGGTCGAGCTTGCCGTCGCTGAAGACGTGGACGTTGCGATAGAGGCTGTCCGGGCGCTCGGGCTGTTGCCAGAACGTGCAGAAGTGGAGCCCGCTCATGTCCTTGGCCGTCGGGTGGCGGATCTCGAGCTTGGCGTTGATCTGCTTCTTGACCAACTCACCCATCTCGGAGAGGAATTTTCCGTTCTCTGGGCCGATCGGGCGATCCTTGAACGGCCATTCGACGACGGCGAAGAAATTGCCGCCGAAGGAGATGTCGGCGGTCGTCGGGCCGTGGCCCGGCAACTCGATCGGGATGTTGCGCTCGTAGACGAAGGCCGGGACGTTCTCGAACCGGGTCCATTCCGCGACGCCGTTCTGGCTCTTGACCTCGGCCGTGACGAGACCGACCGGGGTTTCATAGCGGATGATGGAGATCGGCTCGGTGACGCGGGGCACGAGGCCGTGGGAGACGATCACCATCGAGAGGGCAATGGTGCCGTGGCCGCACATTTCGACGTAGCGCTCGCTGTCCATCCAGATCATGCCGAAATCGGTGTCGGGACCCGAAGGCGGTGTCAGGAAGACGCCGAACATGTCGTGGTGGCCGCGCGGCTCACTCATCAGGGAGGTGCGGACGTGATCGTAATTCTCGATCAGGAACCGCCGCTTGGCGAGGATGTCGAGGCCGACGGGATAGGTGATGCCGCCGTTGATGATGCAGGTCGGTTCACCCTCGGTGTGGGTGTAGATCACGTCGATGAAATGCGAGCGCTTCATCATGTGTTGGACCTTTCGATGGAATGCGCGTGCCGGCCGCCCTAGAGCCCGAGGGCGCGCGGGACGGAAAGGACGAGAGTTTCCGGGAACAGGATGATGAGTAGGAGAACGAGGATCATCACGCCGATGAAGGGGATGTTGGCGCGCGTGATGGAGATGATATCGGTCTTGGCGAGGATGGCGGTGATGAAAAGGGCGGCCCCGACCGGGGGCGTCTGCTGGCCGATCCCCCAGCAGAGCACGACGACCATGCCGAAGTGGATCGGATCGATTCCGAGGAGCTTAACTGCGGGATAGAAGAGAGGCACTATGATGAACATCATCGCGATGCCGTCGAGGAAGGTGCCGGCGACGATGAAAACCAGACTCATGACGAGCAGGAAAGCGACCGGGGTCATCTCCATCGCCGCGATCGGCTCGAGGAGGACGTCGGCGAGACCCTGGTAGGTGAAGGTGTAGCCGAGCACGTGGGCGGTCGCGGTCACCAGCATGACGGCCCCGCTGAGGACGGCCGCCTCGACGAAGATGTCGTAGAGGTCGGCGAGCCCGAGGGTCCGGTAGTAGAGCATGCTGACGGCGATGCCGTAGACGACGGCGACCGCCGAGGCCTCGGTCGGTGTGAAGACGCCGCCGAGGATGCCGCCGAGGATGATGACCGGCATGGTGAGGGCCGGCAGCGCCCGCAGGAAGGCCTTGACCATCGCGATACCCGAGAAGGGGGCCTCGGAGGGATAGCCCTCGCGCCGGGAGATGATCCAGGCGACGACGATGAGGCCGATGCCGAGCATCAGACCGGCGACCAGACCGGCGGCAAAGAGCGCGCCGGTGGAAATGCCGATGAAGGCTCCGAGGATCACCATCGGCACGCTCGGCGGGATGATGATGCCGATGGTGGAGGAGGCGGCCGTGACGGCGCCGGTGAAGGCCCGGCTGTAGCCGCGCTTGATCATCGGCGGGATGAGAATGCCGCCGACGGCGGCGGTGTCGGACATCGATGTGCCGCTCATGCCGGCAAAGAACATGCTGGTGACGATGTTGACGGCGGCGAGGCCGCCGCGCATCTGGCCGACCAGGGTCTTAGCGAAGTCGACGAGGTGACCGGAAATGCCGCTGCGACTCATGATCTGGCCGGCGAGAATGAAAAGCGGGACAGCGAGGAGGGGAAAGCTCTGGACGCCGCGATAGAGCCGCTGAGCGACGATGATGAGGTCGACGCCGGCCAGGAACAGGACGACGATCGAGACCGCCGCGA
This sequence comes from Hyphomicrobiales bacterium, assembly GCA_016125495.1. NCBI lineage: Bacteria > Pseudomonadati > Pseudomonadota > Alphaproteobacteria > Hyphomicrobiales > Hyphomicrobiales bacterium. The sequence continues at coordinate 23,980 of WGLQ01000018.1, forward strand.
GCGCGAATGCGATCGGCAGCCCGAGACCGATCAGGCCGAGCAGGAAAGCGAGTACGAGAAGGAGTTCCATGGCGACCTCACTGCCCCTTGGTGGCGGCGGCGTCGGGCTCGCCGGGTGCAAAAAGCGGCTCGCCGCGCCGCCAGCGTCGCCAGCCGTTTGCAAGCTCGACCAGGGCTTGGAGGAGAATGAGAAGGCCGCTCGCGGGGATGATGACGTAGAGGACCCAGAGCGGCACCTCCATCACCAGGGACGTCTGCTTGGCGAACAGCAGCGTCTGGCGCAGCCCGTAGGCGATCATGACGACGGCGATCGCGGCGATCACGAGCTGATTGAAGAAGTAAATCGGCCCGTGCGCCGAGGCCGGCAGGCGCGCCACCAGCACTTCGACCTTGAGGTGCGCGTTCTTGCGCATCGCAAGGTAACTGCCGATGAAGGTCAGGTAGGTCAGCAGCGCGACGGTCGCCTCGAAGCTCCAGGACAGCGACGAGCCGATCACGTAGCGGAAAATAACGGCGAGGAAGGCGATCACGACGGTCGCCAGCAGGAGCAGTGCGCAGAAGGCTTCCATGATCCGGTCGATCATCGACGTCGCCTTTCCAACCGACCTAGATGAGCCGAACGTGTAGAACTCCGACCGGTCCCTGGGGGCGGGGCGCGCGGTGGCCGCGCCGATTTCCGCTCCCACCCCGCCGCCCATGGAGCGAGGGGGGCGGGAGCGAATTCTCGGTTTCGTACCGCCGCGGGCGGCGGCACCCGTCTCAGCGCGTGCTCGATCCGATCCGCGTCAATCGGCCCTTCGTCACTTGGCTCGTCATTTGGCGGCGACGATGAGGTCGATCAGCTTCTGGGCATCGGCACCCTGCTCGGCCACCCAGTCCGTCCAGATCGGCTTGGAGGCTTCGACGAATGCCGGAATGTCGGCGTCGTTGACCTGCATGCCCTTGGACTTGAGGAATTCGACGATCTCGTTGTCGGCAGCGACGCCGAGTTCGACCGTGTACGTGGCGGCCTCACGAGCGGCCTGACGCAGGATCTCCTGGGTCTTGGCTTCGAGCTTCTGGAAGACCGCGTCGCTGATCAGGAGATAGGTGACGGTGTAGAGGTGGTTGGTGATGGAGAGATATTTCTGGACCTCGTAGAACTTGGTGCTCTTGGCCCAGATGACGGGGTTCTCCTGACCGTCGAAGACACCGGTCTGCAGCGCCGTGTACAGTTCGCCAAAGGGGAGTGGGGACACATTGGCGCCGTAGGTGTTGAAGATCTTGATCCGCAGCTGGCTCGAGGGTGTGCGCATCTTGACACCGGCGAGGTCGGCCGGCGTCACGATCGGGCGCTTGTTGTTCGTGATCTGGCGGAAACCACCCTCGAGGAAGCCGAGGACCCTCAGGCCCTTGGCCGCGATGCGCTCCTCGATCCAGGCGCCGGCCTCGCCGCCGAGGGCCTTGGCGATGTGTTCGCGGCCGGTGAAAATGTAGGGCAGCGCGGCGGCGCCGAGGACCGGATCGACAGTGGTGATCGGGGTCTCGATCGTCGCGATCTCGAGGGTGCCGGACTGCATTGCCTCCAGCGAGCTCTCCTGGTCGCCGAGAGCGCTCGAGTGGAAGACCTTGATGTCGATCTGGCCGCCGGTACGCTCGCGCACGAGGTCGGCAAAGCGTTTGGCGCCGAGGTAGGAGATGCCCTCCTCGTTGCCGGGAACGTTGGCCTTCATTTCCATCTGGGCCATGGCCGGCAGGCTTGTGGCGAGCGACAGCAGCGCCGCGGCGGCGATGCCCGCCGCAAGGCCGTTGGTGCGAAGCGACAACATGGGACCTCACTCCTCTCGCCAGGAACCTCGGGACGTGAACTAATCCTTCAGTCGTAGAGGAGCGGGCTGCCCTCGATACAGAATGGTTGCGTCATAGCGTTGCACTTTTGCGGCGCATGCTCGGTGGAGGCCAAGCACATGCCGAGCCTCAGGATCGGCTTTCTCCTGCTCGACCGGTTCACGCTGACGGCGTTCTCGACGTTCGTCGACGCCATCCGGCTCGCGGCCGACGTCGGCGGGCGCAGCCGCAAGATCCATTGCGCCTGGACGATCATGGGACAGGGCGCGATCCGCGCGAGCTGCGGGTTGAGAGTGAGGCCGGACGAGCCTCTCGGCGATCCCGCGCGCTTCGACTATCTCGCGGTTTGCGGGGGTAACGGTTACCGCGATCGCCAGCTGTCACGCGAATCCTCCGCATTCCTGCAGGAGGCGGCGGTGAAAGGAGTGCGGCTCATCGGGGTGTGCACGGGGACGTTCGCGCTCGCGGAGGCGGGCCTTCTGGACGGGCATCGGGCCTGCGTGCACTGGAACGTGCTCGACGCCTTCCAGGAGGCTTATCCGGCGGTCGAAGCGTGCTCGGATCAGCTCTTCATCGAATCGGGAGAGCGGATCACCTGCGCGGGCTCGGTCGGCGGCGCGGATCTCGCCCTTCATCTCATCGCGCGCCATTGCGGACCCGAAAAGGCGCAGCAGGCGGCCCGCCACATGATGCTCCAGGGGGCGCGGCCCGCGCATCATCCGCAACCCCATTGCCGGGCCTATCAGGGTCACATCGAGGATGCCGTCGTGCGGCGCGTCATCCTGCTCATGGAGCAGTCGATGAACGAGTTCCGGCCGGTCGCCTGGTTCGCCGAGCGGGTGGGGGTTTCCGTGCGCCAGCTCGAGCGCCGGTTCGTCCGGGCCGTCGGGATGGCACCGGCCTCGATGTTCCGGAGGATGCGGCTCGAGAATGCGCGATATCTGCTCGAGCAGACGCCGATGTCGGTGCTGGAGATCGCGCACGGCTGCGGTTTTTCGGACAGCGCGCACCTCGTGCGCGATTTCAAGGTGTACGCGGGGATCACACCGAAGGCCTATCGGCACGCGCATCGGGGCGGGGAGACAACGGAACCGCAGGAGGCGGTGGGATCACCGGCCGTACTGCCCGTGGCGGGCTAGCGAACCTCTCGGGCGCTGTGCCGGGGCTACTGCAATGGCCGATAGCCGAGATAGCCGAGGAGCCGACGTGAGATAGCGAGTTGCTCCTTGGCGTGGCCGTGCTCGGCCTCGATGTTGTAATAGTCCCCGGCGCGCCCGATGAGGGCGGCATAGTTCGACAGCGAGCAATCGTTGTTGGCGAGACTGACGCGCTCGAAGATCACATTGATTCCGAGATCGAGCAGGTCGCGCAGGCGCTTATCATCGGCGCTGCCCCGCCGCAGGGCTTCCGTCGATGTGATGTAGACGAGATCGTCCGGGTCCGGGGAGATCGGCGAAGGCGCCATGTGGCCCAGTTCCTTGTCGGTGCGCACGCGCGCGCTGATGGCCCCGCCGTCGGTGTTGTTGTGGAGCGTGATGATGGGGGTCTGCCGATCGAAAACCGCCATGACGCGGGCGGTGTAAGCGGGCGCGGCGCGGCCCTTGAGGCTGGCACAGGCCTTTGTGCGCGAAGGGTCGTCGCCGAAATACCGGTTGGGATCGATCTGGCCGAAGAAGCGGTTCTCACCGGCCGACACGGCCAGCAACGTGCCACCGAACTCGCGCAGCAGCTGGATGCCGGTGTCGAATGCCTCCTGTTCGTTGTCGTGGGGCACGAAGAAGGTCGGGGTGCGTCCGCCGGTCTGCGGGGCGGTGATCGTCTGGAACGTCCATTTCTGACCGCCCTCGACGATCTGGTCGACGCGGTAGCAGAAGCGGCCGTTGAGGATCGCGGCGGCGTTGCGGCGGATGTCCTCGTCGGTTGAGCGCGTGATGCGGTCGGCCGGCAGGCAGTCGCCGCTCCCGGCGGCGTCGTCTCCGGCCGTGGCGGGGGCTGACGACGTGCCGTTCGGAACGGTGGCGGCGGGGGGTGTGCCGCCCCTCGGCAAACTCGAGCCGGCGCTGTCGCTGCCTACTCCGGGAGTGGCCTCGCGTTCGGCGTAACGGGTCGTTGGAGGTGTGTTGCCTGCCCCGATCTCACCGGTAAGGCGCGCCGAGAGCTGCTGGAACACCGAAGGGTCGATGTATTGCTCGCCGTCGCTGCGCTCGCCGCGCCATTCGAGGAGGGCGGCGATGAGCGCCCGCCGACGGTTCTCCAGAGTGTCCTCACCGCTGAGGACGACACCCTCGAGCCAACGCTGATCGATCTTGGAGAAGGCGTGCTCGGCGATGCACCAGGAGAAGATGTTCCTCGGGTCGCCGCCGGGGTGGACGTCGCCGACGAGGTCGAGGGGCTCGGCGAGGCCGGACGAGAGCAGAAGGTCGAGTAAGGTCGGCTCGATGGCGTCGAGGTGCTTCAAGGCGGCGCAGGGCTGGTCGGCCGCGAGCGCGGACCGCGGCGCTGGCGCCATGGTCGAGACGAGGGCCGACGCGAGAAGCGCACACGCCAAGCGCCATCCGCGCCCGAGGTTGGTCATTTGGCCAGTCCTTTTCCTCACGCCTCGGGGCGTCGTCGTTCGCTACGCGACATCCCTCGAATCCACTAGCGGTAGATCCGGAAGAAGCCGTTGCGGCAGTAACCGCTGTACATGCTGGCCCGGTCGAAGCGCCCGCTGATCGAGAACGCGGTGCGCGTCGTCGGTGTCACGCCACTCCGGTCGATGCTCACGAAGCCGTCGCGGCTGATCGTGCCCGCGTAGTCGCGCCCGTCGCTCGAAAACCAGATGGTGTTGCCACTCTTGGTGACCTGGAAGCGATAGAGGCTGCGGCATTCCGAGCTGGGTCCGGGACGACCGGGATCGGTATAGCCCCGCTCGCCGGAATAGACCCCGTCGGGCAGCGCATCGGTCACCGGTGGCGGGGTGATCACAGGGGGCTTCGGCTCGTTCGTGCCAGTGCCGCCGCTGCCCGCGTTGCCGGTACCGCCGGCGTCCTTCGGCGGCTTGGGCGTCTCGCAAGTCTCGGAAATGCGGCGCTTCAGGAAGGCCAGGCGCGTGTCGGCCTCGCGCACGCAGCTACCCTGCGGGTAGCTCGCCTTGTAGACCTGCCATTCCACTTCGGCGGTCTGGTAGTCGCCGCACTTGCGGGCGCCGCGCGTCAGTTCACGTGCCGCCTCGCAAGCCGCCAACCCGTCGTCGCCGTTGCTCACCGGCTCGTCCTCCTTTTCGAGCGGCGCCGTCTGGCAGGCCGTCGTCAGCCGCACGATCTCTTCGGTCGCGAGGCGAGCGCACTGTCCATTCGGAAAGAGGCGAAGATAGGTCTCCCAATCGGTCCTGGCGTTGTCGCAGCTGCCACTGGCGAGCGCGGTTTCGGTGCGGCGCTTGGCGTTGTCGCAAAGGTAGACGTCGTTGACATCGACCGCCTTCGGCGTGGCGTCCGTCTCCGGCGCGATGCAACCCGACAGACGGCGCCAGTCGACCACCGTCTGGACCTTGTCGTAAGCCCGCAGCACGTTGTTCTTGAGAAGCTGGAAGGTGAGTTCGACCCCGTTGCGCCCGTAGTCGGACGGCCGGGCGTTGATGCGCAACACGGGTTGCCCCGGTTCGAAGGCCTCGCGCTTGGTGTCGGGTGGGGCGGGGCTCGGCCAGCCCTCGGTCTCGTTACCGAGCAGGTTGGCACCGCGCAACTCGAAGAAGTAGCGATAGAAATCGTCCGAGAAGTTGCGCTTGAACGGGCAATCGTTCGGAATCTCGGTCGCGCTCACGTCGAGATAGACGATCCGTTCGCCGTTGAATTCGCCCTTCATCTTGCCGAGCGCCAGCGTGTAGGCGCCGGTGATGGTGTGGAAGCTGTCACCGGTGCCGGCGGGCGGACCGGTGACTTCATAGCTGTCGACGTTGACGTAGATGAGTGCGGTGGTGGAGCAGGAATAGGCACCCGCCGTGTCGCGCCCGAACATGTTGACGCCCAGCTGCACCACGTCCTGGCTCGGGCGCGAGGTGGTGAAGACGATGACGATCGGCGCATCGAAGGTTTGGGCCAGCGTTGCCTTGAAGCCCTCTGCGATCTGGCCACTGGCCGGCAGGATCTTCTGGATCAGGGCGAGGTTCTCGGCGGGCTTGGCGCGATAGAGACGGATGGCGTTGAGGGTGGCGAGGGCGGCGTTGTTGATGGCGACGCGATCCGGCTCCTCGAGGTGAGGATTGTATTTCGGGGCGCCGATGAAGGTGATGTCGATGCTCTGGCCGCCGCTCGGCTGGCTTACGCACTGCGAGAGGTTGGCCGTCACCTCGCGGCTGATGACGGTATTGAATCGTTCGCGGAAGCTCTCGAGCGAGCGGGACTGGGCGTCGGCGGGCGGGCTCGCGAGCAGGGCGAGCAGCGCGGTGAGGGCGAATGTCGCATGGGCCAGGCTCGATAGCCGCTTCATTTCATCCCCCACTTGGCTGTCGACCGCCGACCTTACCCTGTCGTGACGGCTCCCAGGACCCCATACGGAATTGCGATGCCAGCGTCATGGGTTCGCGCCCCGGCCGGAACGGCAGGCACCGTATGCGGACCGATCTCGGTTTCGCCCAGTATACGCACAACTGATGTCATCGCAAAAGCAATGGCGGTCGTGCGTTGCGTGGTGCTGGTTGTCCGTTGTGGCTCAAGCCCCTTCGGAGGTGGCGCGGTGATGCGCGCCATCGGCTCCGAGGGCGCTCGCACTGCCATGGGTCAGCAGGCCCGTCTTCATGCCGGCAAGTGTCCAGGCCATCTGGCGGCGAAGGAACGGTACGCGGGCCATGGGGGCGAAGGTCAAGTCGCGGACACGGGCGAGTGCGCGGGCATCCGATTGGAAGAACGGGGTCAGCAGCCGGCTCGCCCACTGATAGAAGCGCACGTGGTTGCGGCGCTTGCGAGCGTATCGGGCGATGCCGTCAGCGACCACGCCGGCTGTCGGCGCGCCCCGGTTCTCACGAGAGGCGCTGGCCAGGCTGGTGGCGAGAACAACGGCGTCGATAAGCCCGAGATTCGCGCCCTGGCCGAGCTGCGGGCTGGTGGCGTGGGCGGCATCGCCGATGAAGACGACACCGGGTGGGCCGAGCGGGCTGGCGAGGACGACGTCGTCATAGCTCGCCGTGGTCAAGGTGTGCGGGCCGGAGAGTCGGCCGACGAGCGCGCCGGCTTCCGGCCAGAGTTGCTCCACCTGATCCTGCCAGCGGGCGAAGTTGGCGGATGTGAAGGCCGCGAAGTCGCGTCGCGGCAGCGACCAGAAGAACGCGATATGAGACCCTTCGGAGTCCGGCTGGCGGCCAACGGGCAGGACCCCGATCATCGTATGGGCTTCGACATAGCGCTGCGCCAGGGTGCGGCGTTCGCACCAGACGCCGTCGTCCCGCACGATCCCCCAGACGGCGCCGTAGGGATAGGGCTCGAGCAGCGCGATGCGTGCGAAACGCTCGCGAAGTTGGGAGCGCAGGCCGCTGGCGTCGACCACGAGATCGAACGGCGCGCCATCGAGTGGGCCTTGCGCGCCAACCGGTCGCAGCGGGGCATGGTTTCGGCTCGCGTCATCGGCTGCGTTCCGCGGCAACTCACGGGCGATATCGACGACCCTCGTGCCGCCCCGGATCGGAATGCCGCGCCGCTGGACGGCGCCATAGAGGCCTGCGAACAGCGCGCCGCGGTGGATGCCGAGGCCGTATGATCCGGTGCCGATCGCATCGTAGCCGACGTCGAAGATGGTCCGCCCGGCAAGGGTTTGCCCGGCGATGTGCTCGACCCGGCAGCCGGCCGCCTCGATCTCCTCGCGGGCTCCGATCGCCTCGAGCGCGGCAAGCCCGGTCGGCTGGAGGAGCAGTCCGGCGCCGAGCGGGCGTGGTTCGGCGAAGCGCTCGATCACTTCGACCTCGAAGCCCGCATCGGCAAGGCCGCATGCGGCGGCAAGGCCGGCGGTACCAGCGCCGATCACGGCGATACGCAGGGCAGGCATCGGGTCACCTCGACGGGCGGCACCAGGATGGAGGGCCGGCCGAGAGGCAAGCGCAATTCGTCGGCATTGTCACCTGCCGAGACGGTGACGATGCCGCCGGAGGGCGGCATCGTGCGCGGGTCGTTGCCCAAGTGCCGTTCAATTGCGCGGCGGTTGGGTCTGCTCGAGTGTGACGAGGCGCGCCCCGGCCGGAACGCTGCCGAGTTCGGCGGCCTTGCGATACCACTTGATCGCCTTGTCCCGGTCGGGGTGGAGGCCGGCCAGCGAGAGGTCGGCGACGTGGGCGGGATCGTAGCTGCGCGCGAGCCGCTCGGCGGCCTCGCGGCTGCCCGATAGCGCGAGATGCTCGAGCAGGAGCCGGGCCGAGGCGACGTCGCTCTTGTCGAGGTATTCGCGCACGCGGGCAAAGAGCCCGGCGGCATCCTGGTTCGAGATGGGCGCCCCCTCGGGGATCGAAGCGGGGGCCGTGCGCTTTATGGTCGAGACGCCACCGGTGGGTGCGGACGCGCCTTCGGTTTGGACCTGGACCGGTTCCGGCACGGGCGCCGTGGGTGCCGCGCCATTGCGCTGGCCGTCGATGCGGGCGGCATCGGCGGCGTTCGCCTCGGCGCGCGCGAGCGCGGCGCT
>WGLQ01000019.1 GCA_016125495.1 Hyphomicrobiales bacterium
CCCCACCCCCCCCACAACTACACACGCGCCCGGGGTCGGCATCACCAGCCCCCGCCCGCGGTACCGGCGGGGGGCGCCGGGGGGGGGGGGGGCGCGTCGGCCTCGCGCGTGCCTCGCGCTCAGGCGAGGGCGAGAATGTCCTCGGGCTTCAACGTTCCGGGGACGATGTAGATCGGGATCGGAAAGCTGCCGGCCATCTTGCCGGCGAGCGAGGACACCAGTGGTCCAGGGCCTTCGGCCTCGCTCGAAGCGCCGAGCACGAGGATCGCGATATCCTCGTCGGCCTCGATCAATTCGATGATTTCCTGTGCTTTCTTGCCTTCCCTGATGATCTCCTCGGGCTCGAGATCACCACAGCTCACCTGCTCGAGCTTCATGCGTGCCATGCGGAACAATGCCCGGGCGCGCTTGGTTTCCTCCTCACGCCGGATGGCCTCGACGCCCATCCAGTGATGGAAGTCGCCCGGCTCGATCACATAAAGAAAGACGAGCGAGCCGCCGGTGCGACGCGCGACACGGGCAGCGAAGGTGAGGGCGACCGCGAATTCCGGGCTCTCGTCGACGACGACCAGGAACTTCCGTCGGTGGCCGGACTCGAAGACCTTGCGTAAACGGTGTGCCATGTGCGCTCCTGCCGTGCCTGCGCGTCTGGACAGACCAAATAGTGTGTCAGATGTGCGGTCCCGTGCAAACCGTTTTGACGCCTCGCCGCTCGGGTTGCATCGCCATCGAGCGGCGGTCGGCCTCAGCCGATGAAGCCCATGATCCGGCGCACATCTCGCATGACCTCTCCGGCGATCACCCTGGCGCGGGACGAACCATCGGCGAGGATACGGTCGATTTCGGCGGGGTCCGCCATCAGCCGACGCATCTCGTCGCCGACGGGGCTCACCTTCTCGACCGCAAGATCGATCAGTGCCTTCTTGAAGGTGGAGAACTGTCCGCCGCCGAATTCACCGAGGACCGTCTCCGTCGTGGCCCCGGCGAGCGCTGCGTAGATGCCGACGAGATTGCGCGCCTCGGGGCGCCCTTCGAGACCGGCGATTTCGGTCGGCAACGGCTCGGGGTCGGTCTTCGACTTCTTTATCTTCTTGGAGATGGCGTCGGCATCGTCCGTCATGTTGATGCGCGAGAGATCGGAAGGATCCGACTTCGACATCTTCGATGTCCCGTCGCGCAGCGACATGACACGCGTCGCCGGGCCGGTGATGAGCGGCTCGGGCAGCGGGAAGAAGCCGTCCGGATAGCCGGCGTCGGCACAGGAATCGGCAAAGTCCATGTTGAATTTCTGGGCGATGTCGCGGGCCAGCTCGAGGTGCTGCTTCTGGTCCTCGCCAACCGGCACATGAGTCGCCCGGTAAGCGAGAATGTCGGCGGCCATCAGATTGGGATACGCATAGAGGCCGACGGACGCGTTCTCCCGGTTCTTGCCGGCCTTCTCCTTGAACTGGGTCATGCGGTTCAGCCAGCCGATACGGGCCACGCAATTGAAGATCCAGCCGAGTTCGGCATGGGCCGAGACCTGGCTCTGGTTGAAGACGATGTGGCGCGTCGGATCGATGCCGGCGGCGAGATAGGCGGCAGTCACCTCACGGGTATTGCGGGCGAGTTCGGCCGGGCCACCCCAGACGGCGCGGTCCTGGGTGATCGCGTGCAAGTCGACGACGCAGTAGATGCAGTCGTAGCTCTCCTGCATCTCGGCGAAGCGCTTGATGGCACCGAGATAATTGCCGAGGTGCAGGTTGCCGCTCGGCTGCACGCCCGAAAACACGCGCTCCTTGATCTTCATGACCCACCTTTCCGAGAAATCGCCGGCTTTATTGCTCGCGCCCGCGGCCGGCGCAAGGGTGTCACGACAGATCGCAGGTGAGGACCGGGCAATCAGGCCCGGGCATCGGGCCGTGCACGCCGTCGGCGCAGCTTGCGCATGATCGCTCCGATGTCGCCCGCGCCGGTCACCGCGCAGAGCACCCCGTAGACGACGGCGCCGGAGCCGACCAGCGCCGCAAGCGCCATGAGCTGCACGAGCAAGCCGCTCTCAGGCCCGAAAGCCGGCCGCAGCCAGACCGACAACCACCAGACCACGGCGGCCATGGCGAAGGCGCAGAGGATGATGCGTGGAAGCCGGCGAAGCAACCTGGCGTCGGCGATGAATTGGCCCCGAGCAACGAGTGTCGACCAGAGGAGGCCCGCGTTGATCCAGCCGGCGAGCGATGTCGCGACGGCGATGCCGACGTGCGGGTACCAGCCGGCTGCCACGAACGCGTAGAAGAGCGCGAGCGAGCCGACCACGTTCACCAGCATGCCCACGCCCGCATAGCGCATCGGCGTGCGCGTATCCTCACGCGCGAAGTAGGCCGGCGAGAAAACCTTGATCATGACGAAGGCCGGAAGGCCGATGGCGAACGCGGCGAGGGCGAGCGAGACGGCCTCGGTGTCCGTCGACGAAAACGCACCCCGCTCGAACAGCACGCGGATGATCGGCTCGGGAATGGCGAAAAGGGCGGCGGCGGCCGGCAGCGTCAGGAGCAGGGAGAACTCGAGCGAACGGTTCTGGCTGTCCTGGACGGCCACCTCGTTGCCTGCACCGAGCTGGCGCGAGACATCGGGCAGCAGAACGACGCCGATGGCGATCCCGACGACGCCGAGCGGAAGCTGATAGATGCGGTCGGCATAGTAGAGATAGGCGATGGCGCCTGCCTCGAGGGAGGCGATCATCGTTCCGACGACAATGTTGATCTGGGTGATACCTCCGGCGACGAGACCCGGAATGCCGAGCGAAACCAGCCGGCGGACATCGGGCGTCAAGCGCGGCCGGCGCAGGGCGAGCGTCACGCCGGCGTTGCGCGCCGCGGCCAGGAGCATGACGAGCTGGAGAACCCCCGCGACCGCGACGCCCCAGGCGAGTGCGAGCCCCGCGTCACTCGAATTGCCGAGGCCGAACAAATGGGCAAGTCCGATCGCCGCGATCAAGACGATGTTGAGGAGGATCGGCGCAGCAGCGGCGGCCCAGAAGCGGCGCAGCGCATTGAGCAGCCCCGAGAGCAAGGCAACCAGCGACATGCAGAGCAGGTAGGGAAATGTGATCCGCGTCAGCAACACGGCGAGGTCGAACTTCTCGGGGCTCGCTGCAAAACCCGGCGTGATGGCGAGCACGAGCCAGGGCATCGCGATCTGGGCCACGGCCGTCAGGACCAGCAGCACCAAGACGAGGCCAGCCATCGCTTCCTCGGCGAAGCGGCGGGCATGATCGTGACCATCGGTTTCGAGCTTCTTGGCAAAGAGCGGAACGAACGCCGAGTTGAAAGCACCCTCGCCGAACAGTCGGCGAAACAGATTGGGCAGACGGAACGCGGCAAAGAACGCATCGGCGACAACGCCGGTGCCCAGCACGCCGGCGATGAGGATATCGCGAACGAAGCCGAGCACGCGGCTCACCATGGTCAAGCCGCCGACCGTCGCGAACGCCCTGTAGAGCCCCATGCCACCTCTCTCCGGCCACTCGCGGGCGGCCACTTCACATGAGCTGCCGCCCCTGCCCAATACCGTCCTTCGTCAACCGGCGGCTTCGACCTCGTCACCCGTGCGCGAGAGCACTTCGAGGAGGCGCTCGCGCACCGAGCGCTGCCTGGCCGGCTGGACGATCTTCCTGCCGGAGAGGTCGGTGACGTAGAAGACGTCGACGACGCGCTCGCCGAACGTCGTGACATGCGCGGAATTGATGTCGAGGTCGAGTTCCGAGAGCGCGCTCGTCAGCTCGTGGAGCAGGCCCAGCCGGTCGCGCCCGCTCACTTCGATCACGGTGAAGGCATTCGACAGGGAATTGTCGATCGAGACGTCCGGCGCGACGGAAAAGGCCGCGAGGCGCGGCGCCAGGCGGCGCTTGCCCTTCATGAGGCGGGCAAGCGTCGTCTCGCCGCGCAGGAGCTTCTCGATGGAGGCGACAATTCGCCCGGCGCGACGTTCCTCGTCGGCATCGCTGCCGAGATCGCGCGAAATGAGGAAGGTGTCGAGGGCCATGCCATCGCGCGTCGTATAGACCCGAGCGCTCACGATGTCGGCGCCAGCGGACGAGCAGGCGCCCGCCATCAGTGCGAGAATCGCCGGATGGCTCTGCGTGTATATGGTCAGCGAGGTCAGCGCGGCGAACGGATCGGTCGCCAAGTGGGAGGCCACCGTTCTGCCGGCGGCGTCCGCCTCGAGCATGAGGCGGGCATCGGCAATCTGCTGCTCGCGGCCGGTGCGCAGCCAATAGCCCGGATGGTGACGCGCAATGAGGCCCTCGACGACATCGGAATGGAGATCGCCGAGCGCGGTGCGGAACGCCGCCTCGGCACGCGCCACCTTCTCGACCGTCGTCGGGGCCGCACTGTCGCCCGCGAGCAGCGGCTCGGTCGCGTAATAGAGCTGGCGAAGCAGCTGGCCCTTCCAACCGGTCCACACGCCGGGACCCACCGCCCTGATGTCGACGACCGTCAGCACGAGGAGGAGACGAAGGCGCTCCAGCGTCTGCACGATCTCGGCGAAGTCGCGGATCGTCTTGGGGTCCGCCAGATCGCGCGACTGGGCGAAGTTGCTCATGACGAGGTGGTTCTCGATGAGCCAGGCGACGGTGTCGGTCTCGGCGTCGGTCAAGCCGAAGCGCGGACAGAGAGATTTCGCGATGCGGGCGCCCGCGATCGAGTGATCCTCCTTGCGGCCCTTGGCGATGTCGTGGAGGAAAGCCGCGACGTAGAGCAGGCGCGAATTCTTCAGATGGGGAAAAATCTCGGTGGCGAGCGGGTGATCCTCCTCGAGCTGGCCCCGTTCGATACGCGAGACGAGGCCGACCGTGCGGATCAGATGCTCGTCCACCGTGAAGTGGTGGTACATGTTGAACTGCATCATCGCGACGACGCGGCCGAACTCGGGAACGAAACGGCCGAGCACGCCGGCCTCGTTCATCTTGCGCAGCACGGGTTCGGCTCCGGCCTTCGACGTCATCAGCTTGAGGAAGATGGCGTTGGCGACGGGGTCGGCGCGCAAGCCGTCGTCGATGAGCCGCAGCGAGCCGTGCACGAGCCGGATCGCCTCGGGATGAAACAACAGGTCGTGCTGCTCGGCGAGCTGGAACATGCGGATGATGTTAACGGGATCGCGCCGGAACACGTCCCGATCCTCGAGCGTCAAGCGGCCGTGCTCGACCTTGAAGTCGGTCATGCGCCGGATCTTGATGCGACTGCGCCAGCCGAGGCCGCGAACCAGCGCACCCAGGCTCGGGGTGGATTTGAGCTGCCGCAGTTCGAGCGCCGCGCAGAGGATGCGCGTCAGTTCACCGACCTCCTTGGCGACGAGAAAATAATGCTTCATGAAGCGCTCGACGGAGCGCAGCCCGGCGTGGCCCTGGTAGCCGAGGCGCGTGGCCATCTCCGGCTGGAGGTCGAACGTCAGGCGCTCGTCCGCACGCCCAGTGAGGAAATGGAGGTGGCAGCGCACCGTCCAAAGGAAGTCCTCACAGCGGCGATAGGCGTGGTACTCCGAGGGACTGAAAACACCACCCGCGACCGCACCCTCGCCCGGTTCGGCGTCGTGCAGATACTTCATCAGCCAGTGCAGCGTGTGGAGGTCGCGCAGGCCGCCTTTTCCATCCTTCACATTGGGCTCGACGAGATAGCGCGATTCTCCGGTGCGGGCGTGGCGGTCGTCGCGTTCCGCGAGCTTGGCCTCGACGAACTCCCGGCCGGTGCCCGGCACGAGCGAAGCACGGAACTTCGTTTCGAACGCGGTGAACAGCTCCGCCTCACCGTGAACGTGGCGGGCATCCAGGAGGGAGGTGCGGATCGTCATGTCGGAGCGCGCGGCGTTCATGCACTGGTCGACGGTGCGCGTGGCATGACCGACCTTGAAGCCGATGTCCCAGAGCAGATAGAGAATGTACTCAACGACGGTTTCCCCCCACGCGGTCTGCTTGTAGGGGAGGAGAAACAGGAGATCGATGTCGGAGCCGGGCGCAAGCAGGCCGCGGCCGTAGCCGCCCGTCGCGGCCACAGCGATGCGCTCGCCGCTCGAGAGGTTGGTGGCGCGGTAGACGTCGGTCGCGGCATGGTCGAAAATGAGTCGGACGAGCTCGTCCTGGAAATGCGAGAGCCCGGCGGCGCAGGCGCGCCCCTTGCCGTCGGCGAGAAGGCGGCGCTCGGAGGCCGCCAGGGCGTGCCGCCGCAGGTACTTGAGGCGCTCGAGGAGTGCAGGACGCGCGCCTTCGCCGTGCTCGGCATGAAGGGCGGCGAGTTCGGCGCGCAACCGTGTGGGATCGAAATAGGGCGGCGACGGCAGAAGTGCCTCGTCAGTCCGGGCCGTAGTCGTGTGCATGGCGGTCAACCTCCCCGCTCGCGGTCCGACGGGCTGCCATCGCGGGTGAGTTCGCGCAGTCGGTAGAGAAGCTCGAGCGCCTCGCGCGGGGTGAGCTCATCCGGGCTCGCCGATCGCAGGAGTACCAGTGCCGGATGCTCAGGAGCGGTATTCTCACGCGAGGGTGCGGCAGAATTCGGTGTGGTGGCCGCGAACAGCGGGAGATCGGCAACGAGGGCCGCTGGATCGGGCCGGGCGCCCTCGGCCTCGAGGCGCTGCAGTATCTCCCTGGCCCGGGCGATGACGGGAGATGGCAGACCTGCGAGCTTGGCGACCTGGATGCCATACGAGCGGTCCGCGGCACCGGGGACCACTCGGTGGAGAAAAACGATCTCGTCCTTCCATTCCCGCACATCGATCGTGGCGTTGGCGACGCCGGGCAGCCGCCCAGCGAGTGCCGTCAGCTCATGGTAGTGGGTGGCAAAGAGCGCGCGGCACCGATTGACGGAATGCAAATGCTCGATCGTCGCCCAGGCGATCGAAAGACCGTCGAACGTGGAGGTGCCGCGGCCGATCTCGTCGAGGATGACGAGGGAATGCTCGCCGGCCTGATGCAGGATCGCCGCCGTCTCGACCATTTCAACCATGAAGGTCGAGCGTCCCCGGGCGAGGTCGTCGGAGGCGCCGACGCGACTGAAAACCCGATCGACGACGCCGATCCGGGCGCGTTCGGCGGGAACGAACGAGCCCATCTGGGCAAGGATGGCGATGAGCGCATTCTGGCGCAGGTACGTCGACTTGCCGGACATGTTCGGTCCGGTCATCACCAGGATGCGCGCGCGAAGGGTCTCGTCGAAGCCGGGCCCGGCCTGGGCGCTCGCGGCGGAAAGCGGCTGCTCGGGCAGAGGCCCCTGCGGCAAGGCTCCGGCGCTCTTGGAAGGCGAGCGGCGGCGCGAGGTGGCCTGCCGCGGGCCCGGTACACTCGGGGCGCTCGGAGCGGCCAAACCAAGCATGCAGTCGTTGGCGATGAAGGGCGCCTCACGGGCAGCCGCCTGGGCCTGCTCGACGACCGGGTGGCGCCCCGCCTCGATCTCGAAGGCGAGGCCCTCGACAACCGACGGGCGCACGTAGTTGCGCTCGCTAGCGAGTTCGGCGAGCCCGGCGTGGACATCGAGTTCGGCGAGGGCATCGGCCAAGGCGGCGAGACGATCGGCCTCGGCACCGACGAAGTTGGCGAGTTCGGCGAAGACCTCCTGTTCGATGGCCAGCGTGCGCTCGGCGGCGGCGGTGATGCGGCCTTCGATCGATTCCAGCTCGTCGGTCGAAAAGCGCAGCGCCGAGACCAGCGTCTGGCGATGGCGGAAGCGCTCGCTCAGCGGCGGCTTCAGGAAGCGCTCACCATGAGTCTGGGTCAGCTCGATGAAATAACCGAGCATGTTGTTGTGGCGCACCTTGAGTGAGGCGACACCGGTCTCGGTCTGATAGCGCGTCTGCAGCTCGGCCAGAACCTGCCGGCTGCGATCGCGCAACAGGCGGTTCTCGTCGAGTTCGGCACGAAAACCCTCGCGAACGAAACCGCCATCGCGGCGCGCGATGGGCAATTCGTCGGCGAGGGCGCGCTGGAGCTCGTCGGCAAGCGTGCGGTTGCCAGCCGAGAGAATGGCGGCGATGCGCGAGAGCGCCTCCGGCAGGCCGGCGAGGCCGGCGGCCCCCACGAGGAGATCGCCCGCAGTCACGGCACGATGGAGGGCGTCGCGCACGGCACCGAGATCGCGCGGCCCACCGCGCGACAAGGCCAGCCGCGAGACCGCGCGCGGGACGTCCGGGGCGCCGCGCAGTACGCCTCTGAGGCCTTCGCGCAAGCGCGCATCGGTGAGGAGGAAATCGACCGCATCGAGGCGGGCGGCGATGGCGGAAGGATCGCGCAGCGGCGCCGAGAGCCGGCGAGCCAGCTCGCGGGCCCCGCCGGGCGTTACCGTGCGGTCGATGGCGGCGAGCAGGCTGCCGCGACGCTCGCCGGAAATGGTGCGTTCGAGCTCCAGATTGCGGCGCGTGGCGGCGTCCATGACGAGGTTGGCGGTGGTCCCGAAACGGACCGGTTCGCGCAGGCGGGCGCTGGCGCCGAGCTGCGTCAACTCGACATAGCGCAGGACCGCGGCGATGGCCGCCAACTCGGGCCGTGTGAAGCCACCGAGGCTTTCGAGATCGGCGAGCCCGAGGCGCTCCTTGAGGTCGCGGGTGCCGGTGGCGCTGTCGAAGTAGGGCGCCGGGACCGGCGTCGCAGAGGCCCGCGTCATACCGATCGCCCGGTCGCGCAGCGCATCTCGCGCGAGATGATCGGCGAGCAGGACCTCGCCCGGATCGAGGCGGACGAGTTCGCCGGCGAGATCGGCGGCCGCGACCGTGCCGACGCAAAAGTCACCCGTCGAGATGTCGACGGCGGCGAGCGCGTACGCCGTCGCGTGACCCGGAACACCGGGCGAGGGCTGCGTCGTGGCGGCATGCGGAAAGAGGGCGAGAAGGAAGTTGTTGCGGGCCGCATCGAGGAGATTGTCCTCGGTCAGCGTGCCGGGTGTGACGAGGCGGACGACCTCACGCCGCACGACGGCTTTGGAGCCGCGCTTGCGCGCCTCGGCGGGATCCTCGGTCTGCTCGCAGACCGCTACCCGGTAGCCCGCCTGGATCAACTTCTGAAGATACTCGTCGCCGCGCGCCACGGGCACGCCGGCCATCGGGATGTCCTCGCCCCGGTGCTTGCCGCGCTTGGTCAGGGCGATCGACAGTGCTCGGCTCGCGACGACGGCGTCCTCGAAGAACAGCTCGTAGAAGTCGCCCATCCTGTAGAACAGCAGACAGTCCGGATTGGCCGACTTGATCTCGATGTATTGGGCCATGACCGGCGTCGCGCCATCGCCGGCCGGCTCGCCGAACGGATTGCCGTCCGCGCCGTCCGCCGAACCCCTGCCGGGGCGGCAAGCATCGTCGGTCGCCCTTGTCACCCGGCCGGCTCCGTCCATACCGTTCCTTGCCGCCGTTCGCGGCGGCCCCAAGCTTTAGCGGTTCCGGCCGGCCAGGAAAACCGGCGCGCGGGGCCGTCCGCCGCCTCGTGCCTCATCCGAACGGAGCGGAAAAGATCATCCAGGCGCCGAAAGCGATGAAGGCAAAGCCGAGCAGATGGCTGATTGTGATCGCTTCCTTCAGGTAAAGAACCGAAAACGCGCAAAACACCACCAGCGTGATGACTTCCTGGATCGTCTTGAGCTGGGCCGCTGAATAGACGGCATGACCAAGTCGATTCGCCGGTACCGCCAGCCAATACTCGAAGAACGCGATGCCCCAACTTGCGAGAACGACGATCCAAAGGGGCGCCGACTTGAAGCCGAGGTGGCCGTACCAGGCGAACGTCATGAAGACGTTCGAGGCGACGAGAAGGACGATGGGCAGCACGTAGACGTGGATCGAGGCGGACATGGGAACCTCGGGCGATACGTCGAAAGGATTCCGGGGGTTGGTTCTGGCGAATGGTCGACCAATCGCGTCCATTCGCGAGCCACGCGGCAGCGATCCATCGTACCGCCGCTCGCAAGGCGCGCCGGCACGCTGGCCAACTCACGGTCTGGCGGACAGCCGTCCAGGCCTATCCGAGCCACTCACATGACGCACTTCGGGTCACGGGCGATGCGCGCCTTCTGCTCGTCGGGCGCTCCGAAGTGAGCGAAGTAGCGCGGGTCGATGGCCGATACGGGCAGCACGATCAGGACATCCGTGGTGGCGAACTGATGGTCGATGACGGCACCGTTGCCGATGTAGGCCCCGAGGCGCAGATAGCCCTTGATCAGGGGCGGCATGCCCTTCAATGCGGCCTTCGCATCGATCTGGTCGGCCGGGAGCAGATTCATCTCAGTATAGAGGTGGGGATGCGCCCGGGCACGCCATTCCGGCGGCGCGATGTGGTGGTGGTGCAGATAGCTCAGCGCCATGGCGTGGGCCGATGGGTCGGTGCCGGGAAAGCTGGCACAGCCGACCATCACGTCGACGCCATGCTCGCGCACATAGGTCCAGAGGCCGTGCCAGAGGAGCTCGACGGTGCGCCGGTTGCGGTAGGGTTTCAGAACGCAGGAGCGGCCGAGTTCCATGAACTTCGCCTGCGGCCGGGCCGCGATGAGCGGCGCGATGTCGTACTCGCCTTGCGTATAGAAGCCGCCGTGCGCCTCGGCCACGTCCTGTCGCAATATGCGATATGTGCCGACGACGGCCGCGCGGCGATGCCACGGGTTGGCGCGCGAGCGCACGAGATTGGCATGGTCGACGACGAGCAGATGATCGCAAATCCGATCATACGCATCCTCGTCCCGCCGCCGCCGCATGGCGCGTGGACTGGGAACCGCCGACATCTCCTCGTAGAAAACCTCGTAGCGCAGCCGCTGGGCGCGGCGGATGTCGGCACGGGTGCGGGCGAGACGAACCTCGAGGCTGCCGATGGCACCATAGACCTTCATCGGCAGGGAGCGCAGGCGGAACCGGCCCTTGCGCCAAGCGAGATCCTTGTCGTGGCGCAGCTTGGCGAACCCGAGCGCGCGTATTGGCCGAAGCCGCCGCGCGAGTGACCTCGGACTGATTGGCGTCAGCCGCATCAAACCCCTCCATCGGCCGGTGCCGGGCCTGTCGGCCGGCTCCAAACACCGCTGAACCGACCGGGGATGGTGGTTCTCGCATCTTCGACCCCGGTGTTCCCGCGTCTGGGGGGTTATTCTCGCCACAAATCCATGTGCAACACAATGACTTTGAGGGCTCACCGCCAGTTTTACACGGCCGCCCACATGGCCGCCGGAGCGGCGCTCCGACCCGCGCGAACCCCTCACGCGGCGTTGGCACCATCCAGTTCGGGCGCGTCGGGCGTACCCTCACGTGGCCCTTTGGCCGGACCGCCAGGCTCGCCAGTTTCGACTTGCTCGTTCGTCTCGAGGCACCGCTCGATGGCCGAAAGCAATTGCTCACGCTCGAAGGGTTTCGCGACGTGATCGTCCATGCCGACCGCGCGTGAACGGTCGCGATCCTCGGGAAAGGCGCTCGCGGTCAGAGCGATCAGGGCCGGACGCCGCAAGGACGGGCGGGCGTGATAGAGGGCACGTATGGCACGGGCGGCTGCCAGTCCGTCCACCTCGGGCATCTGGACATCGAGCAGGACGACATCGAAACGGCCCGAGCATCGATCTTCGAGCGACTTCTCGACCTCGGTGATCGCGCGGCGGCCGTCGCCGACGATCACTACGTCGAAGCCCGCCAACTCGAGCATGCGCCGCGCGAGCAGCGCGTTCACCGGGTGGTCCTCGGCAACGAGCACGCGTCGGCGCGGGGCGTCGCCAGCGACGCCCGGGCCAACCGGTTCGGGGCTCACCGGCGCGAGGGCTCCGCCGGCGGAATCGCCGCCATGCGCCAGTGTTCCGTCCACACAAGAGAGCAGCGTCGACGGGCGTACCGGGCGAACGAGATAGCCAACGAACCCGGCGCGGCGCCAAGCATCCAGGCTCGAACGCTCGAGCGGATCGATGACGACGATGGCCCGGGCGGAAGGGGTGGCGGGGGCAGCGTGCTCGGCTGAACCGCCGGCCGCCCTCAGGCGTGCGAGGACCCGTTCCGCAGCGGTCAGGCCGATTGCCGAATCGACGATGAAAACATCCGGTTTCGCAAGAAGATCCGCTTTCAACGATCCAGTCGCGAGGCGCACGTCGTGGCCGCGCTCCGCCAGGGTTTCAGAGAACGACTCGCGCTCGAGGGGGCCTTGCAGTGCGATCAGCACGCGGTGCGGCGCGGCGACATCGCCATCGGTGGCGGCCGTCTCGTCGGCGGGGTCCTTACCGGCATCGAGCGGGCCCGTATCGGCACCGGCCGCCACGACGACAGGGAAGTGGAGGGCGAAGAGGGAGCCCTCGCCAGGGGTGCTCGTCGCGGTGATCCGGCCGCCGAGCGCGTCGGCGATGCGCTTGGAAATGGCGAGACCGAGGCCGGAGCCGCCGTGGCGGCGCGTTGCGGTGTCGTCAGCCTGCTCGAACTCCCCGAAAACGCGCTCGAGGGTCGTGTCGTCGAGCCCGGGACCGGTGTCGCGGATGCGAAAGACCAGCGTGGCCCCACCGACCGTCGCGCGCCCGGCCTCGCCGCGTTCCGGCACAGCCGGGATGCCGGTTCCGGTTTCGACCGATGCACCGGCCGGATCCGCGACGGCAATCTCGACCGCGATGCCGCCCTTTTCAGTGAACTTCACGGCATTGCCGATCAGGTTGACCAGGATCTGGCGCACCCGGGCGGCATCCATGACGACAGCGCGTGGCACGTCCGGACGCAGGCTCCAGACGAACTCGAGGCCCTTTTCCTGGGCGCGCGGGGCGAGCAGCTCCATGACATCGCGAACCAGCGCCTCGGGCGATGCCTCCTGGAGATGCAGCTGCAGCCGGCCGGCCTCGATACGCGCGAAATCGAGGATTTCGTCGATAAGTGAGAGCAGCGTGCGCGCGGAGGTGCGAACGCCCGTGGCATAAGTGCGCTGCTCGGGCGTCAGCGCCGTCGAGAGCAGGAGGCCGCTCATGCCGAGGATACCGTTCATCGGCGTGCGGATTTCGTGGCTGATCATGGCGAGGAAACGGGACTTGGCCTCGCTCGCCGCCTCGGCGCGTTCGCGCGCGCTACGCAGGGCTTCTTCCTCCCGGACCGTGGCCGTGACATCGCGGATCAGCGTTTGAAGTTCCTCGCCCGCCGGTTCACCAAGCGGGGAGACGACCGCGACCACGCGATCCTCGAAGGACAGCCAGCGCCGGCCTCGGGCGGTGTCGACCTCGACGACGTACTCGCGACGGCCGTCCAGTGCATCCGGCCAGGTCTCGGCGGGCACCTCGCCGGTCAGGACCGCGGGAGCAAACCTCCAGCTCGAAAGCTCGGCGTCGTCGGCAAGGCCCATAAGCGTGCGAAACGCCCGATTGGCGAACAGTAGCGATCCGGTCCGGTCGCGGCGAATCAGGGCGTCGTCCTGGCTGTCGAGCAGATCACGATAGCGGACCTCGTTCTCGCGCAGCTCCCATTGCAAGTCCTTGAGCGCTTCGAGGCCGAGATCCGTCGGGGCACCGGGGCGCGCGACCGCCCCGACCTCGGCCTCGCCCGAAAGCCGACCGCACCAGAAGGCCACTGCGGGGGCCGACAGGGCAAGAAGCGCACCAAGGTACGACCAGAACGAGCCGCCGCCATGGGCGAACACGATCCCCGTGGTCGTGGCGATCGCGAGGGCGAGCACCGCCAAACCCGCGAGCAACCCGCCGCCCTGCCGGACCACGCCGTTGCGTGGCCCCTTCGCACCGGCGCTCCTCAGCCCTCGCTCTACCATGCAACATCCACCCGATCGCCGACACACCCGGTGGAACTGAAACAGGATTTGTTCAAGAACAGGTTAGTGGCGCTGGTCGACGCTGGAGGGAACCGGACGCATGCCGACCGACCGCCGGACACGCCTGCGGGCGCCGCATCCAGTGCGAACCGCTCAGGCGGCGACGGCCGCCCCGAGCGTCTCGCCGCGATAGCTCAGGGCTTCCGCGACATGCACGGCGCGCACGCCGTCGGCTCCGTCCAAGTCGGCGAGGGTGCGCGCCACCCGCAAGGTCCGATGATAGCCGCGCGCGCTCAGTCCCAACCGTTCGGCGGCCTGGAGCAGCAGACGACGGCCGGCCTCGTCCGGAGCCGCGACCCGCTCGAGGGCGGCGTTGCCGGCGGCGGCATTGGTCAGAACGCCCACCACGCCGAGCGCGCGATAGCGCTCGCGCTGGATGCCACGCGCGCCGATCACCCGTGCCCGGACCGAGGCGCTCGTTTCACCCGAGGCGGGCAACGAGAGATCCCCGACCGAGACGGCCGGCACCTCGATCTGGAGGTCGATGCGGTCGAGCAACGGGCCGGAAAGGCGCGCCATGTAGCGCTCCCTGCAAGCCGCGCCCGTGCGGCACGGACGGCCCGGCTGCCAACTGCCGCAGCGACACGGGTTCATCGCCGCGACCAGCTGGATACGTGATGGATAAGTGATGCGATGATTGGCGCGGGCGACGGCCGTCTCACCCATTTCGAGGGGCTGGCGGAGCGAATCGAGCACCTGGGGCTGGAACTCGGCGAGTTCATCGAGGAAGAGGACGCCGTTGTGGGCCAGTGCCACCTCGCCCGGCCTCGGACGAGAGCCACCGCCGACCAGGGCGGCCATCGAGGCGGAGTGGTGAGGGGCGCGAAAGGGCCGCTGGTCACCGATCCGGCCACCTGCCAGCTCGCCGGCGAGGCTTCGGATCATGCTGACCTCCAGCATCTCCTCGGGCGACAATGGCGGCAATATCGAGGGCAATCGCGCGGCGAGCATCGACTTGCCCGAACCCGGCGGCCCTATCATCAGCAGGTTGTGGGCACCGGCGGCGGCGATCTCGAGGGCGCGCTTGGCGCTCTCCTGGCCGCGAATGTCGACCAGATCCGGCAGCCCGTCCGGTGCCTGCTCGCGCAACGGCTCGGGCGGCGTCAGTGTCTGTAAACCCTTGAAGTGATTGATCAACGACAGCAGGTGCGGGGCCGCCAGGATTTCCATGTCGGCCGAAGCCCAGGCCGCCTCGGCGCCCGAGGCGGCAGGGCAGATCAGCGCCTTCGAGAGCGCGTTGGCGCCGATCGCGGCCGGCAGCACGCCGACAATCGGTGCGATGGCGCCGTCGAGCGCGAGTTCCCCCACGGCGCAGCAGCCGGCGATGGCGTCGTGGGAGACGGCACCGCACGCCGCCATCAGCGCGAGCGCGATCGGGAGGTCGAAGTGACTGCCCTCCTTCGGCAGATCGGCCGGCGCCAAATTGACGGCGATGTGCTTGGGCGGCAGCCCGAGCCCCAGGGAGTGGAGCGCCGCACGCACCCGCTCACGGCTTTCGGCGACGGCTTTGTCGGGCAATCCCACGATGGCGAAGGCCGGCATTCCAGGCGAAATCTGCACCTGAACGTCGACGGGCCGGGCCTCGATACCGACGAATGCGAGGGTGGTTATCGATGCGTACATGTTGGCCTCCTGCCGGAGTCCAGTAGATCGAAGAACCGGCCCGTGTCAAGAACGAAAGAGGAACGAACAATCGCGATCACAGCGTGCATGGGCGAGACGGTCGCCACGACGATCGCCTCGCGGGCGGCGTCGTGCTGCCTCGCGCCGTGAATCGGGCTATGGCACGAAGAGGTCCGGCTGGAGGTTCCGGCCGGGTTCGGGATCGCGCGAACGACGGGGTACGCCATGGCAAGGAAAACGCAAGCGATCGTCAAGCCTGCGGCAACGGAACGGATCGACCGCTGGCTCCTCAAGTCGGAGCCGGACGTGTTTTCCTTCGAGGACCTCAAGGCGAAGGGGCAGCCGGAGGAGTGGAACGGCGTGCGCAACTACCTCGCTCGCAACAACATGCGCGCCATGCAGG
The DNA here is from genome assembly GCA_016125495.1 of Hyphomicrobiales bacterium. Lineage (NCBI taxonomy): Bacteria > Pseudomonadati > Pseudomonadota > Alphaproteobacteria > Hyphomicrobiales > Hyphomicrobiales bacterium. The sequence goes on from WGLQ01000019.1 coordinate 15,786, forward strand.
TGGGCGACCTCGGGTTCTTCTATCACTCCAACATCGGCAAGGAGATCGTCGGCATCGTACGCATCGCCAGCCCCATACATCGGGATTCGACGACGGACGACGAGCGGTGGGAGTGTGTCGACGTCGAAGCATTCTGCGATATGCCGCAGCCGGTGTCCCTCGCCGCCGTCAAGGCCAACGCCAAGCTCGCCAAGATGAGCCTGGTGACATCGATGCGGCTCTCCGTTCAACCGGTGACCGGCGAGGAATGGCTGGAGGTCTGCCGGATGGGGGGCCTCGACGGCGACAAGCTCGAAAAGAGCTGATCGCGGCCGGTCCAGTGGTCCGGCGCCGGGAGGGCCGACCCCGAATTGCGGCCCCAAGCCCCTCCATGTCAGGATGGGGAGGTTGTTCCGGGGCAGTCATCGGGGAGGATGAGCATGGCATTCGCAGGATTGAGCTGGTGGGCCGTACTGGCGGCCGCGGTCATCAGCTACGCGTTCGGGGCCGCCTATTACATGGCGCTCTCGAAGCCATGGCTGGCGGCGGTCGGCAAGACGGAAGCAGAGATCCGAGCGTCGCCCAGTCCGTTGCCTTTCATCGTCGCCTTCGTGTCGCAGTTGGTGATGGCCATCGTGCTCGCGGGCGTGATCGGGCACGTCGCGGGGACCGGACCGCTGAGTCTGAAGCTGGGCCTCATTTCAGCGGCACTCTGTTTCGTCGGATTCGTCGCCACGACGCTGGCAACGAACCACGGCTTCCAGGACGCTCCTCGCACGTTGACGCTGATCGATGGCGGCCACTGGCTCGGTGTTCTGCTGATCCAAGGCGCGATCATCGGGGCGATCGGCGTCTGAGCGGTGCTTTCGGCACAAAAAAACCGGACCCGATCTTCCCGGGTCCGGCCAGCTCGCGATACAGCGCATTCCAATCGGATCGCAATGCCAGGATCGGCCCCTCACGCAGGGGCCGCGCCGAGGCCGCTCTACTTCATCGACGCCGTGTGGCGCGAGAAGAGATCGAAGCGGTAGCCAAGGCCGAAGCTGACGACCCATGGATCGAGCTCGACGTCCGCGACGATGGGGTTCAACGCGTTGTTGGTGACCCAGCGGGCTTCCGTGTCGAGGAAGATCTTCTTGACGTCGGCGGTGAGCCACCAGTTGTCGCCGAGCGAGACGTCGATGCCGGCCTGCAGCGCAAAGCCCCACTCGTCGTCGATCGAAGCGGAGGTCGCACCCAGCGCATTGATGGCGCCCGCACCCGGCTTGGTGTCGAAGAAGTTGATGTAGGTCACGCCGGCGCCGACGTAGGGCTTGATGTTGCCCATGCCGGTGAAGTGGTACTGGAGCGTCACGGTGGGCGGGAAGATCCAGGTCTCCGCCAACTCGCCAACCGGGCCGAGAACGGCACCCTCACCCTTCACTTCGTGCTGGGCAACACAGCAGAAGAGTTCGACGGCCATGTTCGGCGAGAAGAAGTAGGTGAGCGTAGCCGCCGGGATGAAGGCGTCGGTCACGTCGGCGCCGAGGGCGGGATTGACCGGTCCGCCGCCCGTGGAAATTCCGATCTCGGTGTCGGGCAGAACGCCCGCGCCGAGCACGCGGATCATGAAGTTGCCATGGCTCTGGGGCTCGGCCCAATCGCCGGCCGAAGCCGATCTGATGTCATAGGAAGAAAGGCCGGCCAGCAAACATGCCGCCAAGGCCCATGTCGCAAATATTCTAGGCATAAGGGGTCCCCCAGCTCGTCTTGCGATCCCAAGATGAGACGGCCGCACACTCGCGGCCGGCGCCCCCACGCACCAAGACGGCTACCAGCAGTCGACCGGATTCGCCAAGGCTTCGAATTGACCTCGATCAAGCCGAGCCACGCGGCCTTCCGCAAATGCGAGAGGTGCGGCAAACGTGCAACGGTCGGTGCAGGTGACGGCCCACGTCCCGTTCGCTCGCGCGGGGCGTGACGCCGGATGGGGTTCGACCAACGGGGCGCTTGCAGCCGGGTGATCGCTTTGCCTATTCCTATTGCAAAGGCAAAGGATGCGCCGGGAGGAAACTGGAATGAGTGCGACGAAAACGTATGACGTTTCGCCCGAGTGGGCCAGCCGCGCCTGGGTCGACAACAACTCCTATCTCGCGCACTACAAGCACAGCATCGAGCAGCCGGACGCGTTCTGGGCCGAGCAGGGTCGGCGGGTGACCTGGATCCGCCCCTATACGAAGGTCAAGAACACCTCGTTCGGACCCGACAACGTGTCGATCAAGTGGTACGAAGACGGGACGCTGAACGTCTGCGCGAATTGCGTCGACCGCCACCTCGAGACCCGTGGGGATCAGGTCGCGATCATCTGGGAGGGCGACGACCCGACCCAGGAGGAGCGTATCACCTATCGCCAGTTGCACGAGCGCGTCAGCAAGCTCGCGAACGTGATGAAGGCGAACGGGGTGCGCAAGGGCGATCGCGTGACGCTCTACCTACCGATGATCCCCGAGGCCGCTTATGCGATGCTCGCCTGCGCGCGGATCGGGGCGGTGCACTCGATCGTTTTCGGCGGCTTCTCGCCGGACGCGCTCGCCGGGCGGATCGTCGATGCCGACTCCAAATTCATCATCACGGCGGACGAGGGCGTGCGTGGCGGCAAGAGCATCCCGCTCAAGGCGAACACCGACGCGGCACTCGCCAAGTGCGCAGGGGGAGAGAAAGTTCTGGTCGTGCGCCGCACCGGCGGCAAGATCAACTGGGAACCGGAACGCGACCTCTGGCTGCACGAGGAACTCGTCAAGGTTCCGGCCGAGTGTCCGCCCGAGGAGATGAGCGCGGAGGACCCCCTCTTCATCCTCTATACGTCCGGCTCGACCGGCAAGCCAAAGGGTGTGCTGCACACGACGGGAGGATATCTCGTCTATGCCTCGATGACGCACCAGTACGTTTTCGACTACCACGATGGCGACGTCTACTGGTGCACGGCCGATATCGGCTGGGTCACGGGACACAGCTACGTGGTCTACGGACCGCTCGCGAACGGCGCGACAACGCTGATTTTCGAGGGCGTGCCGAATTATCCGACCGCCTCACGCTTCTGGCACGTGTGCGACAAGCACGGGGTCAACATCTTCTACACCGCGCCGACGGCGATCCGCTCGCTGATGGGGGCCGGGGAGGATTTCGTCAAGCGCACCGACCGCTCTTCGCTCAAGCTGCTCGGTTCAGTGGGCGAGCCGATCAACCCAGAAGCCTGGGAGTGGTACCACAATGTGGTCGGCGAGGGCCGCTGCCCGATCGTGGATACCTGGTGGCAGACCGAAACCGGCGGCATCATGATCACGCCGCTGCCGGGCGCAACCAAGCTGAAACCGGGCTCGGCGACACGGCCATTCTTCGGAATCAAGCCGGCGCTGGTGGACGCCGAAGGCAACATCCTCGAGGGAACAGCGGAAGGAAATCTGGTCATCCTCGATTCATGGCCGGGCATGATGCGAACCATTTTCGGGGACCACGAGCGGTTCGTGCAGACTTATTTCTCCACTTACAAGGGGAAATATTTCACGGGCGACGGCTCGCGGCGCGACGAGGACGGTTACTACTGGATCACCGGCCGCGTCGACGACGTCATCAACGTCTCGGGCCACCGGATGGGAACGGCGGAAGTGGAATCCTCCCTCGTCGCCCACCCCAAGGTCTCCGAGGCCGCGGTCGTCGGCTATCCGCACGACATCAAGGGGCAAGGCATCTACTGCTACGTCACCCTCATGGCCGGTATCGAGCCGAGTGAGGCCCTGCGCAAGGAGCTGCGTGATTGGGTGCGCACGGAGATCGGGCCCATCGCGACGCCCGACCTCGTCCAGTTCGCGCCGGGACTGCCCAAGACGCGTTCGGGCAAGATCATGCGTCGCATTCTGCGCAAGATCGCCGAGAACGACTATTCGAGCCTCGGCGATACCTCGACGCTCGCGGAGCCCGCGGTCGTCGACGACCTCATCGAGAACCGGCAGAACAAGCCAAAGGCGGGCTGAGGCGAAAAGTCGATCGGCGGTCGGGATGTGCGGCCGCCGGTCCGCAAGCGCCGAAGGCGACGCGGTGGGGAGGTGCCGGGGAGCAGCGTAATGGCACGCATTTTCCTCAGCTATTCTCGGGCGCAGCGCGCAACGATCGAAGAACTCGCCGCGCTGCTCGAGGCGAACGGCCACGAAGTCTGGTGGGACGCCGAACTCATCAGCGGCGAACCGTTCCGCACCGTGATCGATCGGGAGATCAATCGGGCGGACGTCGCCATCGTCGTGTGGACCCCGGACTCCATCAACTCGAACTGGGTCATCGCCGAGGCCGACCATGCCGAACGGCAGGCCAAGCTGCTGCCGCTCAGAACCGCCGAAGTGGAGCCGTGGCAAATTCCCAAGCCATACGGCACGTTACACGCCGAGTTGGTCGGCAACGAGGATCGAGTGCTGGCGGCCGTTGCAGCAGCGGCGGCACGGGTCGTATCGGGTGCGCCAGCCGGCGAAGCGCAGGAGAGCGCCGGTGGCACCGTCGTGGGCCGGCAGGATCAGCGGCACGTCGCCACCAAATATGCGCCGACGACACAGCCGGCCGCGGAAAAGATGACGACGGTCCTGATCGCGGCGGCGGTGCTTCTGGGGACCAGCGCGGTGGCCGGCGGCTACTGGCACCGAGACGGCTCGGCCGACAAGGCCTGGCTCGCGATCCCGGGTGGCGCGGTGGCGTCCGTGGTGCTGGGATCGATCCTCTTCGGGTTGGCCGCGCAAACGCGTCAGCCGCTCTATCGGGCACTTGCCGCCTATCTCATCGTCAACATCATGCTCTTTGCCTGGCCGGCAGTCGCACTCGTCGCCGCCTTTGGCGACGGGCTCGCGGATGGGTCGTTCCTTGCCCGCTATCCGAGAACGCTTGCCATCTGCGCCGCCGGAGTGCTCGGTTTCACGGCCCTGCTACTCGCCCAGCGACGGGGGGTGGCATCCGTGCTGACCATCGCGCAACTCGTGGCGGGAGCCCTCGCGGCCATCCTCGGGGTCGCGAGTTACCGACAGATCCTTCGGTCGGGTGCCGAGCCGACATGGCTGACCACGCACGTCGAGGCACTCAACCATCTGCTGACCATCGCCGCCGGGCTGGCGGGAGCGGCTCTCGCCATCATGTTCCTCGTGGCAAGCGTACTGCTCGCATCCCGCAGGCCGGCGCCACGGCTCTGAACCGGCCGAAGGGCGTGCCTTGCGGCAACCGCGTCGCCATCCCCAATTTTCGGCACGCCGGCGGATGGACCCGACCTCAGCGAATCTCCTAGCGTCGGCATTATTCGGGTTGCAGAAGCAGCCCTCCACGCATCCGTTCGAGGCGGGTCAATCATGTCGATCGACAACATCATCATGCCGATGCTTTCGGTGCCCTTCTTCGAGGGCCTCGCCATCTCGCAGCTCAAGTCGCTGGCGGTCGGCGCCGAACGGCTGGTCTTCAACGATGGGCAAGTCCTGATCCGTGAGGGCGCCAGCGGCAACGCCGCTTACCTCGTCGTCGACGGCAAGGTTCTGGCCTACCACGGAGCGGCGCCGGGACCGGATGCCAAGGTGCATGGTGTCGGGACGATGCTGGCCGAGATCGCAATGGTCACCGAAACCAACCACGTCGTCACGGTTCGCGCCCTCGGCAAAGTGCGCGTTCTCGGCTTTTCGCGGCACATGATGCATGCCTACTTCGCCGAGGATCCGGGGCTGGCGCAGCATTTCCTCGAAGTGCTGACACACCGGCTGAAGGAAATCAGCGACGTGCTGCGCGAGACCGACGCCATGCTCGGCGCAGACGCGGAACCCGCGGCTCCGACACCAAATCGACGGGTCGCCTGAAGGCGGCTGGCCCACCATACCCTGTCACCGTGGCCCAGTGTGGTCTCACCAACGGCCCGGACATCGAACCCCGATCGCAAACAAAAAAGCGCCCAACCAAAGACTTGGTCGGGCGCTCATCTGCGCTTCAGCGCATGCGCCGGGAGGGAAGCCGACGCTGCTCGCGGTGCTCGCCGGCTAGACGGGGGGGCGTGGCCGGATTACGAGAGCACCACTTGCTCATACCACTTTAACAGTATTCCGGAACAGGTCAATCCACCCTGTGGATAAACCGCGACTGGTGTTCAACGCTGATTCGCGTGGGCGTTCTGCAGGCCGACATCAGACGGCTTGAAAAGGTTCGGATCGGCCGGCTCGCCCAACGCCAGACCCGCCACCTCGATACGCGTATCGAGCCCCTGGGCATCGGTCACGACCCATTCGCGCAGGGCCAACGCGTTGTCCGCGCCACGATCGAAGACGAGGCGCAAACGACCATTGCTGGCGTTCTCCTTGTCGATGATCGTCAGGTTGACCCCGGTCGGCGCCATGGCGATATCCGCGATCTCGGCGTCGCGAAGAACATCGACCGTTTCAGCGAGTAGGATGCGGAACGGCGTCGAGGACAGCGAATAGCGCTCGACGGTTTCGAGTTCATGGTCCTCGATGGAAAGATAGGTTCCATCCGATAGGATGACCATCTTGCTCGGCGGCGAGTAGACGAAACGGAACCGACCCGGCCGGCTGACGAAAAACCTGCCGCGAACCCTCTGCTGCTGAGCATCCGTCTGAACGAACTTGCCGTTCATGTGCTGGATGCCATTGAAGTAGCCGTTGACATCCTCGATCAACTTCAACTCTTCCGCCGAGAACGTCCGCCCGATGACGCCGCCGGGCTGGACCTCTGCCTGCCAGCCGGAGCCGGCGCCCACGGCATTGACGGCAGGCGCGGTCGGCTGCGTCTGGGTCTGGGCCTGCGCGGGCGCAATAGGCGGCAGGGCAACGCAGGTCAAGAGGCCGAGCGCCGCAAAGAAGCTGGTCCTGAACACCATCTCATCCCCCTGAATGGAAACTCCGGCAGGCCTCGGTCGAGGCGTCCGAACATGGCACGGTTCCGCGCGACTCGCCGCGACAGCCGATGCCCACACCCGGCAAAGTATGTGCCGCGCATCTCGCCCGCAACCGTCGGCGCCGGGTATCCCCGCATTATGGGGCAATTGAGGCCGTTACGGCGCGTGACCGAGAACTTCCCGGCGGCCGGCGGCATTCGGGCCGGTGACGAGGCCGGCTTGTTCCATCTGCTGGACCAGCGTCGAAGCGCGCCCGTAACCGATCGAAAGACGGCGCTGAAGATAGCTGGTCGAGACACGGCCGTCACGCAGCACCATGGCCACCGCGCGATCGTAGAGGTCGTCGGCGCGCTCCACCGCTCCAGCGGTGCCGGACGAGGCCGGCGCGGTGGCCGCAAGCAGGGCCGGGACATAACGTGCCTCGCCCTGTGACGCGAGGAACGACGTGACCGCCTCGATCTCCTCCTCGCCGACGAACGGTCCGTGCAGGCGCACGAATTCGCCTCCACCCGCGCTGAACAGCATGTCACCGGCTCCGAGTAGCTGCTCGGCGCCCTGCTGGCCGAGCACGGTGCGGCTGTCGGCGGCACTCGCCACCTTGAAGCTCAACCGGCTCGGCAGGTTGGCCTTGATGACCCCGGTGACGACATCGACACTCGGGCGCTGTGTTGCCGCCACGAGGTGGATGCCGGCGGCGCGGGCCATCTGAGCCAAACGCTGAACGGCGGCCTCGAACTCCTTGCCGGCGGTCAGAACGAGATCGGCCATCTCATCGATGACGATGACGATGTAGGGCATCGCCTCGAGGTCGAGATTCTCGTTCTCGAACACGGGCTGACCGTCGGCGCGATCGAAGCCGACCTGTACGGTGCGGTTGAGAGCCCGACCCATTCGGCGGGCGTGGGCGATCCGGTTGTTGTAGACCTTGATGTTGCGCACGCCGAGGCTCGCCATGCGCTTGTAGCGCTCCTCCATCTCCCCGACCGCCCACTGCAGAGCCGATACGGCCACGCGGGCATCGGTGACGACGGGGCAGAGCAGGTGCGGAATGCCGTTGTAGGCCGAAAGCTCCAACATCTTGGGGTCGATCAGCAGCAAGCGACAGGCGTCCGGCGTCAGACGGTAGAGCAGCGACAGGATCATGGCGTTGAGGCCGACCGACTTGCCGGAGCCGGTGGTGCCGGCAACGAGCAGATGCGGCATCTGCGCAAGATCGACGACCACGGGTTCGCCGTCGATCGCACGGCCGAGCGCGATCGGAAGCGCTGCGTCGGTGTGGCGGAAGGACTTCGATTCGAACATCTCGCGCAGCACGACAGGCTCACGGCGCACGTTCGGCAGTTCGATGCCGATTGCATTGCGGCCGGGAACAGTGGCGACGCGCGCCACCGCGACACTCATGGAGCGGGCGATGTCGTCGGAAAGGCCGATGACGCGCGAGGCCTTCACGCCGCGCTGCGGCTCGAGTTCATAGAGTGTGACCACGGGGCCGGGCCGCACGTTCACGATGCTGCCCTTGATGCCGTAGTCCTTGAGGACATCCTCGAGCAATCGCGAGTTGCCACGCAGGACGCTCTGCGTGAATTCGGCCCCGAGTTTGGCGCCGCGCCCCTTTGCCAGGAGCTGGATCGACGGCAAGCGGTGATCGTTCGCGGGTGTAGCGGCAGCCGCCGAGAGGGCCTCGACCAGCACGGGATCGGCGAGGGGAGCGTCGTTGATCGGCAAGGTCGGCGATGTCGTGCGCGAGGCAGGCGCGAAACGGCGGGCAAGGTCGCGGCCGCGCTCGTCGAGGGAGTTCGAGGTGTGGCGGCTCGACCCGACCCCGCCGAGCATGGCGGCGCCGGCGAAGACACCCCCGGCGACGGCGGCCCCCGCCAGGGCATTCGACGGGTCGTCCAATTCGGATGGAGATGGCACGTCGCTGAAACGAGGCTCGCTGCGTGCGCCGGCATCACGTCCCGACGGGCCGCCGGGGCGGGCCGAGGCGGCGGTCGCCGCGCCGAATTCCGCCCCCGCAGCGAGAGCGGCGTCGGCGGCGGCGGTGAGACCACCGATGCCGGACGCACCGCGACCGGCGGCCGCAGGGGCAGCGGATCGGAAGCGAGGCCTCAGGACCCAAGCGAGAGGGGCGAGCGAGGCGAGCGCGAGGCCCGCGACCATGGCGAGGCCGCGCGGGCGCTCGAGGGTATCGTCGCTCGGCTCGAAGGCACGGCGCAGGTCCTGAAGCTGAATGCCGAAGGCGCGCACGTAGATCGCCGCCCCGGCCCAGGCCATCAGCAGCCCCGCGGCGATCGGCCCGAACGTCGGATCGACGGTAACCGCGAGGCCCGTCATGGCGAGCGCCGCCGTGTCGCCGGCAAGGCCACCGAAGCCGTGGTGCAGCGGCCAGGCCTCGAGCCGAGGCAAACCCGAGAACGCGGCCGCCAGCAGGCCCGTACCGACTGGCCAGAGGATCAGCTTGCGTGGCAGATTGCGCACGTGCTTGCGCCGATAGAGATCATGCCCCCAGGTCGCGATCGGCAGAACGAAGAGCACCGCCGCCAGACCGAGCGTCTGGAAGAGGAGGTCCGCAACGAGCGCTCCCGGTGCGCCGAGCAGGTTGTGAGCGAGTTCGGAGGGGCCGCCGTGGAGGCTCGGATCGGTCGCCGACCAGGTGGCGATCGCGAGCCAGATCGCGATGGCGGCGGCCATGAGGGCGAGGCCCGTGCCCTTCAAGGACCAGGTTCTGACCAGTTCCTCGATGTCATCGCGGTCGATGACTTCGGCATTCTTGCCGCCAGTTTCCGACGCCATGGCCAGCCAACACGCTCACTTCGCCAATTCCACGATCCGTTGGAGCGCCTCGGACGTCGTTGCGCGGTCGTGCACCAGGGCCACCCGGACGTAGGGTGCGCCGGGATTGTGGCCGGTCGGGTCCGGCTGACCGAGGTAAGCTCCAGGCAAGACCTTTACACCGTATCCTTTCCAGAGGGTTACCGCGGCCGCCTCGCCACCGCCGAAACGTGCCGTTTCGAGCCAAAGGAAGAAGCCGCCGGCAGGCCGGCGGTAGCCGAGCGCGTTCCCGAGGATGCGGTCCGCGAGGTCGAATTTCTCGCGATAGAGGTCCCGGCTCGCCTCGACGTGCGCCTCGTCGGACCAGAGCACGGCGGAGGCATGCTGGACCGGGACGGGGGTCTGCGGCGCCGCGACGTTACGGAAGCGCTGAAGCGAGGAAAGAAATGTCGCATCGCCGGCCACGAAGCCCGAGCGCAGTCCCGGCACATTGGAGCGCTTGGAGAGGGAATTGAAGGAGACCGCCCGCGAGAGGGAGCCGGTGCGCGCGCTGGCGACTTCGAGAATGCCGGGCGGCGGTGACACCGAATAGATCTCCGAATAGCACTCGTCCATCAGCAGCCAGAAGCCGTGCCGGCGGGCGAGATCGAGCGCGCGGGAGAGATAATCGGGGTCGGCGACGGCGCCCTGGGGATTGGCCGGCGAGCAGAGCACGAAGGCCGCGGTGCGCGCGAGCAGGTCCGCATCGCCAGCGAGAGCTTCGAGGTCCGGCAGGAAGCCGGTGTTGGCGCCAGTGTCGAGCAGCACCGGCTCGCCGCCCGCCGAAATCGCACCGGCGGCATAGCATTGATAGAAGGGGTTCGGCATCAGCACCCGGTCGCGGCCGGCGGCGCGCGCCTCGGCAAGGGCGACAACGATGGCCGAGACGATGCCCTCGCGAGAGCCGTTCAACACCATCACCTCGCGATCAACGTCGAGGTCGATGCCATAGCGGCGCCGGTGCCAATCGGCGAGGGCGGCGCGCAGTTCGGGCGTGCCCTGTATCGGAGGATATTTCGCGTAATCGGCCGCGGCCTCGGCGAGGGCCGGGGCGAGAATCTCCGGCAGCGGATGGCGCGGCTCACCGATCGTCATGTCGATCGGCGCGAGGCCCTCGGGCGGGGCGATCCCCTCCAGCAGGGCGCGTAGACGAGGGAACGGTGACTGGATGAGATCGAGGCTGGTGGGCATGGCGGCATGTCCCGGCATCCGAGCGGGCCGACAGGGCCCGGTCCATCCGCGAGGACATGCCGCAAAACGAAGGGGAACACCAGAACGTGCGGGGGCGCCGGGTGGCAGGGGTCCGGCAAAACGAAAGGAACGGCCCGGAGAGCTCACGATCCGGGCCGTTCCAGGTGCCGGCGCAAAGGGGGATGCGCCTGGCACATCCCGCCGGGGCAGGGATCAGAAGCGCTGGCTGCCGACCCCGAACTCGGGATAGGCCTCGATGCCGATCTCGGCCTTGTCGAGGCCCATTGCCTCCTGCTCCTCACTCGGACGCAGGCCCATCACCACCGAGAGCACGAGCCAGACGGCCGCACTCGCCAGGCTGACGAAGACGCCGACCGCCACGACGCCAACTGCCTGCACGGCAAAGCTCGCGTCGGCGTTGGTGAGCGGCACGGCCATGGTGCCCCAAATCCCGGCGAGAAGGTGGACCGGGATCGCGCCCACCACGTCGTCGATCCTGGCCTTGTCGAGGAGCGGCACCGCAATGACGACGATGACGCCGCCGATGCCGCCGATGAGCAGGGCCATCGGCACGCTCGGCTGGAGCGGCTCGGCGGTGATGGCAACGAGGCCGGCGAGCGCGCCGTTGAGCGCCATGGTGAGGTCGACCTTGCCGTAGAAGAGCTGGTTCAAGAGCATCGCGACGACGACGCCGGCGGCCGCCGCAAGGTTGGTGTTCACGAAGATGCGGCTGACGTCGGAGACGTCGCTGACCGTGCCCATGGCGAGCTGCGAGCCGCCGTTGAAGCCGAACCAGCCGAGCCAGAGGATGAACGTGCCGAGGGTCGCCAGCGGCATCGAGGAGCCCGGCATCGGGTGGACCATGCCGTTCGGGCCGTACTTGCCCTTGCGCGCGCCGATGATGATGGCACCGACGAGGGCCGCCCAGCCACCGGTGGAATGCACCAGCGTCGAGCCGGCAAAGTCCGAAAAGCCCATGTCGTCGAGCCAGCCGGTGCCCCATTCCCAGGAGCCCTGGATGGGGTAGATGATGCCCGTGAGGACGGCCGTGAAGATGAGGAACGGCCAGAGTTTGACGCGCTCGGCGACGGTGCCCGAGACGATCGAGGCGGTCGCCGCACAGAACACCATCTGGAAGAACCAGTCCGAGGCCACCGAATACGAGCCCTGGTCGATCCCCGCTCCGGCCGCCTGGGTCGGATAGGGCTCGAGCTTGCCGACGACATCGGAGACGAGCCAGTTGCCGTCACCCGGATACATCAGCGCGTAGCCGACCACCCAGAACATGATGCCGGAGATCGAATAGAGCGCGATGTTCTTGGTGCACTGCATCGCCACGTTCTTGGAGCGCACCATACCCGCCTCGAGCATGGCGAAGCCGGCTGCCATGAACATCACGAGGAAGCCGCCCATCATGAAGAGCAGCGTGTTGAAAATGAAGCCGACATCGGGCGAGACGCCAGCCGGCGGCGTCGCGTCCTGGGCCAGTGCGGCGACGGGCAGAGCCGTCGAGGCGACCACCACGGCCGCCAAAGCTGCGATTTTCCGTCTCATATGCTGTCCCCCTTCATCGGATCAGAGTGCGTTGACGTCGAGTTCGCCGGTGCGGATGCGAACCGTGCGGTCGACCGGTGTGACGAAGATCTTGCCGTCGCCGATCTGGCCGCTGTTGGCGGCACCGCGGATCGCCTCGACGGTCGCGTCGAGCCGATCGGTCGGCACCACGACCTCGATCTTCAGCTTGGGAAGGAATTGCACGGCGTACTCGGCGCCGCGGTAGATCTCGGTGTGGCCTTGCTGGCGTCCGTAGCCCTTCACCTCGGTCACCGTCATGCCCTCCACCCCGAGCCCGGTGAGGGCCGTTCGTACGTCGTCCAACTTGAATGGCTTGATGATCGCCATCACGAGTTTCATCGTCCCACCTCCTCAGTGACGCGCCCGAGCCCCGCTCGATCGAGACGGCAGCGGCCGCCAAAAGCCTCTCCGCCGTCGCGCGACGACGAATTGGTTAAGGACAACTCAAGGCTCGTGCCAGACTCGTGTTCTGAGCACTATCTATTTGTTATTGTTGAGTTTTAAGCGATTTCCGTCGTCGCGGGACGGGCGACTGACGAGGCGCCTCTGCCTAATCCGTAAGCAGAAACCCGAAACTGCCTATCAGCGCGCCAGATACTGACTCGGGCGTTGGCGCATCAGGCCTTCCTGGGCGACGGAGGCAACGAGCCGGCCATCACGGGTGTAGATCGAGCCTCGGCAGAAGCCCCTCGCACCACCGGCCCAGGGGCTGTCCTGGACGTAGAGAAGCCATTCGTCGGCGCGAAAATCGTCATGCACCCAGAGCGCATGGTCGAGGCTCGCCAGCTGGATGTCGGCATCGAAGAGCAGCTTGCCGTGCGCGATGAGCGCGGTGTCGAGCAGCGTGAAATCCGAGGCATAGGCGAGGACGCACTGGTGCAATGGGCGGTCGTCCGGCAAGCGGCCGTTGGCGCGGAACCAGACGAGCTGCTCGGGGCGCATCGGCTCGCGGGTGGCATAGCGCGAGAGGTCGACCGGGCGCATCTCGATCGGGCGATCGCGCTCCCAGTATTGGCGCATGTTCGCGGGAAGCTTCTCGATGAACAGCGCCTTCAGTTCGCGCTCGGTCGGCAGGCCCTCGGGCGCCGGCACGCCCGGAGGCATCGACGCCTGATGGGTGAAGCTCACCTCGTCGATATGGAACGAGGCCGACATGGCGTAGATCACCTCGCCGTGCTGGCGGGCGATGACGCGGCGGGTCACGAAGCTCTTGCCGTCGCGCAGGCGGTCGACTTCGTAGATGATCGGCACGCGCGGATCGCCCGGACGCAGGAAATAAGCGTGCAGCGAGTGGCCATGGAGTTCACCGTCGACGGTGCGCGAGGCAGCAACGAAGGCCTGACCGATGACCTGGCCGCCATAGACCCGCTGCCAACCATCCTGCGGGCTCTGGCCACGAAACAGGTTCACCTCGAGCTGCTCGAGGTCGAGAATGGCGAGCAGGGCTTCGAGGGCCGGTTGCGGATTGGCGGGCATGGGCGGGCTCCTTGCCGGGGCGAGGCGGGGCGGCGCATCGGTCGCCCGCCCGCGAGACTTTATGCCACGAGCAGGCTGTGGCACATGGACGTGCGGGAGCAACCGGGCGCTGTCAACTGGCGCCCCGGCCAGCAGGGAGGTCGGCTTGCGACAGGGCGAGACGTCAGGGCGCGACCACCAACGCGTTCGTGACATCGACGATCTCGACGTGCTCGTCGCGGGCGCCGGGCCAACCGGGCTCGCGCTCGTTGCCGCCCTGCAAACGCTCCATCCCGCAGGGGCGCGGATCGGCATAGTCGACGGGCACGATCCGCGCGTCGCGAGGACGGGAGCCGACCGGCGCGCATGGGCCATTTCGGCGGGCAGCGTGCGCATGCTCGAGGCGATCGGGGCGTGGTCGCAGTGCCGCCCGCATGCCGAGCCGATGCTGACGATCGACATCACGGACGGGCCGCTCGATTCGCCGATCCGTCAGGTCATGCTCAACTATGCCAACGTCCTCGACGACGGCACGCCCGGTTCCTGGATCGTGCCGAACGAGGTGCTGACGGAGGCGCTGCGGGACGCCTGCGATTTCTCGCGCGTTGCGGTCCATGCCGCCACGGATGTCACGGACATGACGGTCGGGGGCGACTTTGCCGAAGTGCGCCTCGAAGGGATGGCCGGTGAGGCACGGGTGGCGCGCAGCCTCAGGGCACGGCTCGTCGTCTCGGCCCAGGGGCGGGGGGCAAGCCTTCGCCGGCGGGCCGGTATAGACGTGGTCGGCTGGCGCTACCAACAGACGGCGATCGTGACGACGATCACACTTCGCGAGCCCCATTCCGGCCGCGGCACGCAGCATTTCCTGCCGGCCGGCCCGTTCGCCATTCTGCCGCTCCCGGGGCGGCGCGCCTCGATCGTCTGGAGCGAGCGGAGCGAGGAGGCGGAGCGCATCCTCGCTCTCGAACCGGCGGATTTCGAAGAGGAATTCCTGCGGCGGATCGGGCCGTCCTATGGCCATGTCGAGACGATCGAGCGCCCGCAAGCCTTCCCGCTTTCGTTGCAGCTCGCGCGGGAGCTGACGGGGGATCGCTTCGCCCTGGTCGGCGACGCGGCGCACGGCGTCCATCCCCTCGCCGGGCAGGGCCTCAATCTGGCGCTGCGCGACGTTGCCGCGCTCGCCGAGCTCGTGGTCGATGCGCTGCGCCTCGGGCTCGATCCGAGCGGCCCGGCCGTGCTGGATGTCTATGGGCGCTGGCGGCGCTTCGACGCGGTGTCCTCGAGCCTCGCGTTCGATGCGATCAACCGGCTTTTTTCCAACAACCACGAAGGTTTGCGGGCGCTGCGCCGGTTCGGCCTCAGGGCGGTCGGGCGCCTCGACGGACCGATGCGGTCGCTCGTGGCCGAGGCGGCCGGCGTAACGGGGCAATTGCCGCGGCTGATGTGCGCCGTGGATGGAACGGCCGCCATGACAGCCGGCGGGGGTGGCGATGGCAGGCGCTGAACTCGATCTCGAGAGCGCCATGCGCATCGTTGCAGCGGCGCTCGCCGGAGAACGTACGGACGCCTCCCGGCGGATCGCGGTGGTCGTGGTCGACCGGGGCGGGCATACGCTGGCCGCGGTGCGTGAGGCGGACGCCCCGCCGCTCCTCGTCCACATCGCCGAAGCCAAGGCAAAGACCTCGGTGGTCTACGGCAAGCCGACGCGCACGGTCATGGCATGGGCGCAAGAGACTCCGCTCTGGTTCCATGGTGTCGCCCGCGTTGCGCAGGAGCGCATGGGGCTGCCGATGATCGCGAGCAAGGGTGGTGTCATCGTCCGCGACGGGGCCGGCACGCTCATCGGCGCGGTGGGCGTCGCGGGCGAGGCGGGCGATCGCGACGAGACGCTCGCCATCGCGGGCATCGGGGCGGTGGGGCTCATTGCACAGGTCGCGTGAACGAGGCCGCGCGGCAACTTCCACGCAATGCACGATCCGCATGGCTCGCCGCCGCCAAGGCCGGTTCCGCGCTGAACAATGAACTGCTAGGAGCCGAAGCAGTTCCTGGAAAGCCCGGACATCGTCATGATCACCGCGCCCTCCGCATCTTCCGAGCGCCGACATTGGGCGAGCCCGACGGTCGTCATCGTCGCCGGCTGCCTCATCGCCCTCATCGGATTCGGCGTACGATCGACCTTCGGGCTGTTCCTCGAGCCGATCACCGTCGCGCAGAGCTGGGACCGCGAGACCTTCGCCATCGCCCTCGCGATCCAGAACCTCCTCTGGGGTTTGGGCGTGCCCTTCGCCGGTGCGCTCGCCGACAAATTCGGGCCGGCGCGTGTGATCGCCATCGGCGCCGTCATTTATGCGCTCGGCGTCGCCGGAATAACGGTCGCCAGCGAGCCGACGCTCTTTCATCTCGCGGCCGGGGTTGCGACCGGGCTCGGCGTCGCCTTCACCTCCTTTTCGCTCGCACTGGCCGCGATGGCCAAGGTGGTGGGTCCCGAGCGGCGCTCGCTGGTGTTCGGCCTCGGCACCGCCGCGGGGTCATTCGGACAAGTGGTGTTCTCGCCGCTCGGCCAAGCTTTCATCGACGGCTATGGCTGGATGAATGCGCTCATGCTGCTTTCGGGCGCGGTGCTCCTCGTCCTGCCGCTCGCCTTCGTGCTGCCGAGGGGGACGCAAAGCGGCACCGTGGCCGATGCCGAGCAGACGGTCGCGGCGGCAATCCGCGAGGCGTTCGCGCACCAGGGGTTCGTGCTGCTCACCGTCGGGTTCTTCGTCTGCGGCTTCCACGTCGCCTTCATCGCGGTGCATTTCCCCGCCTACGTGAGTGATCTCGGGCTCGGCCCCGAGGTCGGAGCCTACGCCCTCGCGCTCGTCGGGCTTTGCAACATCGTCGGCTCGTTCCTTTCCGGCATGGTCGGGCAGGTGTGGTCGAAGCGGATGGGGCTGAGCGTGATCTATTTCTCGCGCGCGGTCGTCATCGCCGCGCTGCTGATGGCCCCCAAGTCCGCGACCACGATTTATCTCTTTGCGGCGGCAATGGGCATTCTCTGGCTCTCGACCGTGCCGCTGACGACCGGCATCGTCGCCCAGGTGTTCGGCCTGCGCTACATGGCGACGCTGTCGGGCATCGTTTTCTTCAGCCACCAGATCGGCAGTTTCACCGGGGTCTGGCTCGGCGGATATCTCTACGACACGACGGGAAGCTACGACGGCGTCTGGCAGGCGGGGGTGGTGCTGGGCCTCCTTGCCGCCCTCATCCACCTGCCGATCGACGAGAGGCCGCTGGCGCGGCTCAGGGCGCCGGCCGTTCCATGATGCGGCCACTCAACCGCTTCAGCGCGAGCGGTCGCGCTCGGCGTCGCTCAGCTGGCGGGCCTCGCCGGCAAGCATGACCGGGATGCCATCGCGGATCGGATAGGCGAGGCCGGCGGCGCGCGAGACGAGTTCGCCCGCGGCGCGGTCGTACTCGAGGCGGGATTTCGTCACCGGACAGACCAATACCTCGAGGACGCGTGGGTCGACCTCACGAACGCTCGTCTGCTCTTTATTTTCCGGTTCCTCGCGCATTGTTCGTCGCTCCCCTGCGATCACGCACCCGTTGGCTCGAAGGATCACTGCAGCGCCGAAGGCGGACCGTCGTTGCCACCGGTCGCCAGTTCCATTTCGGCAAGGGCGATCAGCGCCTCGGCGCGCCCCGCGACGTCGGCGGCCTCGAGCAAGGCCTGTTTTTCTTCCGAGCCGTACGGGCAGATCATCGACAGCGTGTTGACGAGGAACGCCGTGCTCGCCGTCTCGACCGTCGACCAGTCGGCCGCCAAGCCGCTGGCCGTCAGATAGCGACGCAGGACCGACAGCAAGCGCGCGCGATCCACCTCTTCCGGCACCTCGGGCGGGGCGAGGTCGTGCGCGAAACGGTCGTATGAGACACGCATGGTCCGGAAGGGATGGTCGCGCTCCTCCTCCGCGACGATCTCGAAGCGGCAGACGCCGGTGAGTGAAATCAGGTAGCGCTGATCGTCGGTCTCCTGGAATGCCGTGAGGCGACCGACCGTACCGACAGAGCGCAGGCCTGCCTGGTTGCCCATCGGGGAAAGGCCCGTTGCCACGTCGCGGCGCGCGGGCTGCACGATGCCGAGCAGGCGCTCGCCAGCCAAAACGTAGTCGATCATGGCGATGTAGCGCGGCTCGAAGACGTTGAGCGGCAACTGGGTGTGCGGCAGCAGGATCACGCCGGAGAGAGGAAACACGGGGATGATGCCCTCGAGGTCCCGGGTGGTCGAATAGGGGTGCCGCGTCGCCATGCCGTTTCCTTCAGTAACGCCCCCCGCTCACGAAAAGAGGAGGGACGAAAGCCGACGCCGACCATCGATGGTCATCGGATCCTTCGGACCCCATGCCTCGAAAAGTTCGACGAGCTGACGGCGCGCCGCCTCATCGTTCCAGGCGCGGTCGGCGCGCATGATCGACAACAGTTCGTCGACAGCCGCCTCGCGATCGCCGGTCGCATTGAGCGCCACCGCCAACTGATAACGTGCCTCGTGGTCCTTCGGATTGGCAGCGACACGCTGGCGCAGATCACCGAGCCTGCCGGCGGCCTCGGCACCCTTCTCCGCAAGCTCGAGGGCGGCGCGCGCGCTCGAGACGTCCTGGTCGGTGTCGCCCGCTGGCGGGACGAGGGCGAGGATCTGGCGCGCCTGGTCGAAATTGCCGAGTTCGATGTGGCAACGGGCGAGCCCCGCCAGGGCCTTCAGGTTCTCCGGCTCGCGCGCGAGGATCGCGCCAAAAATCTCCGCGGCTTCGGCGAGTGCACCTTCCCCGCGCGCCTGTTCGGCGGCCGCCAGGGCCTCGGCGACATCGTCCACCGCGTCCTCTTCTTCGGGCGCGGCGAGTGCCTGCGGCCCGAAGAGTTGAGCGAGATACGCGCGAACGCGATCGGCCGGCTCCTTGGACGGCAGGATGCCGACGATCTGCTGCTGGATCAGCAGCACGACGGCGGGAAGCTGGTTCAAGCCCATCTGCTGCACGAGGAACTGGTTCTTGCGGGCATCGATGATGGCAAAGAGGACAGGCACCTCGGGCCGCAGCGATTTGGCGATCGTGTGCATCACCGGACTATCGGTGCCGCCTTCGAGATGGGCGTGCAGCACGACGAGCTTGGTCGCGGAATCGGCCACCAGACGCTGCAAGGTCTGCTGTGTCACAACGAGCGGTTTTTCGGGGCTGCTGCCGTCGCCACCTCCGGCGGCGGCATTCTTGCCGTTCTTGCCCAAGGTCGTGAAATCGAGCGTCATGCACCTGCTCCCTGAAATCCCTGGCGGAGAATAGCCCAATGATCGCGCGGCCCGCACCTGCCTGCTCGTGGGGTCGCCGCAACGTGACCCCAAACCACTCTCAAGATGTGGCGCGCGACGAAATCCGCAAGCTCCGGTTGCTGCGAACCGTCGCCGACGTCACGTCGCGCCCAACCCGTCAACCGGAACGATCCGCGGCTCGTGACCGCACGAGCGAATGAACTTTAGCAGATCATCGCGCGCGATGTTGGTCGTCGCGGTATTCTCGAGCGGATGATAGTTGAGCAGGTCGTGCGACATCATGCGCGCATCGAGGATGGGCTCGACCCGGTTGCCGGTGTCGTTGATGAGGGCGAAGGGTGTCACCGAGCCCGGCCGGATGCCCAGAACCTCCTCGAGCAGCTCGGCGCGCCCGAAGCTGAGGCGACCGGCGGCGCCGATCAGCTTGTGCAGCGATTTCAGGTCGATTTCGGCGTCACTCAAAGCGACGACCAGGAAGATCCGATTCTTTTTGTCCTTGAGGAAGAGGTTCTTGGTATGGCCGCCGGGGAGCAGCTCGTGTTTGTGGATGGCATCGCTCTCTTCGACGGTGAAGACGGCCGGGTGCTCGACTGTGTGATGCCCGATGCCGAGCGCGTCGAGGCGCGCGAAAAGGTCGTTGCGGGTGGCAGGCATGTCTGCGCCTCGTCGTCTGGCGGTGCTGGACCGAGTGCTGGCGCGCGTATCGAAACGCTCCGACGGGCGGTGCGGCGCTACGCGCGGCAGAGCGCGTCGATGGCGATGCCCCGCGCATGGTCTGCGGCATAGAACGGACCGCCCTGCAGAGCAAGGCGTGTCGGCCGCCACCGGCTGCGCCGCACGTCGAGACGGTTGCAAAGGGAAATGCTTTCGGTCATAAAGCGGCTCTCGCCGGCCCGGGTGGCCGCGCGTACCCCACGGAAGCGGGCGTAGCTCAGGGGTAGAGCATTACCTTGCCAAGGTAAGGGTCGTGAGTTCGAATCTCATCGCCCGCTCCAATCTCCAACGGACTCTCGCAAAGGCGCGCGGCATCGGGGCCGCTGCCGGCGGCTGGCGTCTCATCGCGCCGGCAGGGCCGTCTCGACCAGTTTGACCCAATACGAACAGCCGAGCGGGATGATCTCGTCGTTGAAGTCGTATTCGGGATGGTGGAGGCCGGCGCTGTCGCCCTGGCCGATGAAGATGAATGCGCCGGGACGGGCCTGGAGCATGTAGGAGAAATCCTCCGCCCCCATGACCGGTGGGGCCTTGGCGTCGACCGCGCCGTCGCCGACGATCTGACGCGCAATGCCGACGGCGAATTCCGTCTCGGTCTCGTGATTGACGAGGACGGGGTAGTCGCGCTCATAGCGATAATGCGCCGTGAGGCCGTAGGCGGCCGCCATGCCCGCCACCATCTCGCCCATGCGTCGCTCGACGAGGTCGCGTACCGTCTCGCTCAAGGTGCGCACCGTGCCTGCCATGACGGCGGTCTGCGGGATGACGTTCGTCGTGTTGCCGGCGAGAACCTTGGTGACCGAGATCACAGCCGCCTCGACGGGGTCGACGTTGCGCGAGACGATGGTCTGGAAGGCCGTCACCAGCTGGGCGCAGAACACGATCGGATCGTTGGCGCGGTGCGGGCGGGCGGCATGACCGCCGTGGCCGGTGACCTCGATCTCGAAAACGTCGGCGGCGGCCATGAGTGGGCCCGGCCGCGTTCGGAAAACGCCGACCGGGACACCCGGCGCATTGTGCATGCCATAGACCTCCTGGATGCCGAAGCGCTCCATCAGGCCTTCCTCGACCATGACACGCCCACCGGCGCCGCCCTCCTCGGCGGGCTGGAAGATGAGCACGGCCGTGCCGTCGAAGTTGCGCGTCTCGGCGAGATAGCGAGCGGCGCCGAGCAACATGGCGGTGTGCCCGTCGTGACCACAGGCGTGCATCGTCCCGGGGTTCCGGGAGCGGTGGGGCAGGTCACGCAGCTCCTCGATCGGCAGCGCGTCCATGTCCGCCCTGAGGCCGATCGTGCGGCCGCTGGCAACGGAACGGCCCCGGATCACGGCGACGACACCACTCGTCGCCATGCCGGTCACCACCTCGTCGACGCCGAGCGCGCGCAGCTTCTCTGCAACGAAAGCGGAAGTGCGCGGCAATTCGAAGCCGAGTTCCGGATGGCTGTGAAGCTCGCGCCGCCAACCGGCGATCTCGTCGTGCAGGTCTGCAAAGCGGTTGATGGTCGGCATGACGCGGCGCCCCCTTCTGATGATCGCGCCAAAAGACGCACAAGCGCCGCGCTTGGCAAGGGGGCTCGGTCACCCGAGGCGATGCCGGATCATGCGTCAAGGCCCGCGCCGCGGGTAGCGGGACGGGCCTTGACTGAGTCGAGACGTCGAGGCGTGCCCTGATTAGCGGCAATGCCACCGGCGTGCGCGCTCGTCCCTGACGATGGCATGGCTCGGCACCCAGCCGCGCCAGCCGTCGTGACGCACGGCACGATACTTGACCGGACGCACGAGCACGCGCTCGCGGATCGTCTCGTAGACAGCGGGGCGGTAAACCACCACTTTGCCGCCATGGTAGGCGTGGCGGTGGTGCACGGTGCGCAGCGGCGGGCGGACCATGACGCGGCGGGTGCGCCACTCGTAACGGGCCGCGCGCTCGACGATGTCGTAGCGACGGCCGACGGTGCCACGGCGCCATGTGCGGATGGCCTTGACCGGCTCGCGGCAGGTCTTGTGCTCGTAGTAGTCACGGGTGAAGAGGAACTCGACGGCCTCGGCGCGCTCGGGCGGCAGCACGAAGGCTGCGGCCGCGAGAAGCAGCACGGACAGGATGCGGAACGTCATACGCGGGCACTCCTTGCGACGATCGGCGTTGGCGATGCCGGGATAGTGCCAAGCAAGCCCCAATTTTTCATGAGAAAACAAGGATAACGTTCGGTTACCCGGCGTCCGGCCGATGAACGTTGCCGAACGACATCAGGCGCTCGCGCGGTGCAGCCAGCGCCAGCCGCGCCGGTGGCCGAGTCGGGTTTCGCGAAACACGATGTAGATCCCGGAGGCCGCCACGATGGATGCGCCGAGAACCGTGTAGCCGTCGGGCAACTCGTCCCAAATCAGCCAGCCGAGCAGCATCGCCCAGAGCAGCGCCGTGTAGCTGAAGGGGGCGAGGATGGCGATGTCCGCCAGCTTGGACGCCTTGGTGCGGAAGATCTGCGCCGTGCCGCCGAGCAATCCGATGGCGATCAGGAGCGCGAGGTCCAGCGGGCCGGGCGTCACCCAGACGAACGGCAGCGCCACGGCGGCGCATGCCGTCGTGGTCAATGTGAAATAGAGGACGATCGCCTCGGTGGTTTCCGTTCGCGTCAGCTTGCGCACGTAGATGGTGGTGACACCGATACAGGCGGCGCCCGCGATGGCGAACACGGCCGCCCAATCGAACGCTGTCGTGCCGGGACGCACGATGATCAGCACGCCAATGAAGCCGACGACGACGGCCGTCCAACGGTGCAAGCCGACCCGCTCACCGAGCATCGGAACCGAGAGCGCGGTCGCGAAAAGCGGCGCCGCGAACGTGATCGCGATGGCGTCCGAGATCTTCATCAGCGAATAGGCGGTGAAGACGGACACCATGGCGGCCACACCGACCAGCGAGCGCACGATGTGGCCCGTGATGTTGTTGGCCCTCAGCGGGCGCAAGTCCCGGCCCTTCAAGAGGACGACGCCGAGCGGGACGAGAGCAAAGACACTGCGAAAGAACACGATCTGGATGATGGCAAAGCGCGGCGCTTCCCACTTCACGAGGACATCCATCAGAGTGAAGAGCGCCACGGCCACGATGGTGAAGCCGATGGCCGTGCCGGGCCGCTCGACCATCGACGAGAGCGCGATGCCGTCTCCTGGTCCGGCGGCGCGGGCTTCTGGGGCTGGACCATCAGGCATCGGGATTGCGACTTTTGCACCCGGAGCATGCGCCCACGGGATCGATGGCTCGGCGTGCCCGACGGTCGGGCAACAGGAACGGACACCGACGATAGCCCAGCGAGTGCGAGGTTGCATATCCCCGCCATTGCAGCCGAGCTGCCCGGCCGGCGCAACGCTGCGTTCGCCTGGAGGGCGAGCACCGGCAGTAAAGGAACGCTGGCAACCGCGTTTTTCTCGTGTAGCTTCTGGCCCTGACGTCCGGGGCGCGCGCCAGCCGCGACCGGATCGCCAGATCGAATGGCGGCAACGACAAGGGAGGAAAACCATGGCGGGTGACGACGACTTCTTCCAGCCGATCTCAGGGGCCGAGCTGCCGCGCTTTTCGGGTCTGCCGACCTTCATGCGCCTGCCCTACGTGCCGTTCGGGCATCCGCGCATCGGCGAAGTCGAGATCGGCCTCGTCGGAGTGCCGTGGGATGGCGGCACGACGAACCGGCCCGGCCCGCGCCATGGACCGCGCCAACTGCGGGACCTCTCGACGATGGTGCGCTCGCGCCATCCGGCAACCAAGGTCAAGCCCTACTCGCTCGCCAATTGCGCCGACATCGGGGACGTCGCCATCAATCCGGCTGGCCTCGATGACAGCATGGGGCGGGTCACCAATTTCTATCTCGAGCTGATGGCGCACCGCATCACGCCGATGACCGCGGGCGGCGATCACATGATCACGCTGCCAATCCTGAGGGCCCTCGCCAAGGACGGGCCGATCGGCATGATCCACTTCGACGCGCATACCGACCTCTTCAACGAATATTTCGGCGGTTTTCGCTACACCCACGGCACCCCCTTCCGCAGGGCCATCGAGGAGGGGCTTCTCGATCCCAAACGCGTCGTCCAGATCGGCATCCGCGGCACGCAGTACGACGGCGAGGACATCGAGTTCGGGCGCGCCAACGGCGTCAAGATCATCGAGATCGAGGAGTTTTTCGAGCGCGGGGTGGCCGACGTGATGGCCGAGGCGCGCCGGATCGTCGGGGCCAAGCCGATCTATGTCAGCTACGACATCGACTTCATCGATCCGTCGTATGCGCCCGGCACCGGCACCCCGGAAATCGGTGGCCCGAGCTCCTTTCAGGGCCAGCAGGTCTGCCGACACCTCTACGGGCTCGACATCGTCGGCGCCGACCTCGTCGAGGTCTCGCCGCCATTCGACCCTTCGGGCGGCACGGCGTGGGTGGGCGTTTCCATCATGTTCGAGTTGATGTGCGCGCTCGCAAAGGCGGTGGAGGCACGGCGGACGAGCTGAGCGGCCTGCTCGGCGACCGGCGCTCGAACCGGCCGACGCTTTTTCCCCGCCTCTGGGGAACAATGAGCGGGATCACTCCGCCGGGACCGGCGCGGCCTTCGGCTTGTCCTGCGAGAGGGCGGGAAGCGTCGCGACGGCACAGAAGACGAGCGCGGCCGTCGCTGCCAGCACGAGGAACAGCCGGTCGAAACCCCAACGGTCGTAGATCCAGCCGATGAACGGCACGCTCAGCGCCATGACTGTTATGGTGGTGGTGTAGCGGACCGCCAGAATGCGACTGCGCCAGGCACTCTTGGCGACGCGCCCAACGAGCACGTCGTTGATCGAAATCTGCCCGAACGCCGCCAGCATGAAGCCGACGGCGGCGATGAACGCGGCCGCACCCGTCGCCCCAATCATCAAGGAAAAGAACAGCACCTGGAGAGCCGCGACCGACATGAAAACGGTGCGCGGCGAATGACGGTCGACCAGGCGGCCGACGATGATCTGGCCCATCGAGCCGATGGCGAAGGTTGCAAAGGTCAGCCAGCCAACCATGGTGGCCGAGCCGGCGAAGCTGCTGGCGCGCTCGTCGAAGACCTTGGGAAGGGCGAACGTCGTGCTCTGGTAGACGAGACCGCCGAGCGCCGTGGTAAAGAGGATCACGGATAGGACGCGGATGAAAACAACGCGATCGAAAGCCGGCCGCCCGGCGGCGGCATCGTTTCCCGGCCGCGACCCGACCGCCGCGCCGGCGTTTCGGGCGAGCGAGGCAGCAATCGCGGCGGGACGCCAGACGAGAACCCCATAGGCGATCCCGATCAGGATCGAAAACAGGCCCGGGGCGATGAAGGCCGCCCGCCAGCCGGTGACATCGATCAGTCCGGCAGTGACCAGTGCGGCGGCGGCGACGCCGAGGTTGCCCCAGACGCCGTTGACCGCGACGCGCATGCCGACAGACCCCTCGCCCTCGAGAACCAGGGCGATGCCGACGGGATGGTAGATCGCGGCGAACACACCGATCGCGAGAAGGCCGGCGGTCATCGCGACAGGCGTCGCCGCCGCGGCGGTCAGGACGGAGGAGATGCCGATGCCGAGGAAGAAAACCGTGATCATCCCCTCGCGGCTCCAGCGATCGGCGAGCCAGCCGGCCGGAATGGCGCAGGCCCCGAAGGCGATGAAACCCGGCGTCGCATAGACGATGAGTTCGCCGTAACCGATCCCCCATTCGTCGGTGAGCGCGAGGGCCGCCACCGTCGCGAAGATCAGCATGAAATAGTGGTCGAGGAAGTGCCCGACGTTGAGGAAGGTCAGGTGCAGGGGCTGGCGCATCGCCTGGACGTTCTCTTCGAGCCGGTGCTTCAGCGCACGACGAGGCCGGTCGACGAGCGCGAGAGCACCTCGCGGCCGGTCTCGGTGACCAGCGCTGAATGGCCGAGCGTCGCGGCATAGCCGGCTTCGGAATCGAAGATGATCATGTGGAGGAAGAACACCATGCCGGGTTCAGCCACGACCGGGTTGCCTTCGAAGAGCATGGGCCAGTCCATCCAGTTCGGGCCGAAGGTCGTGCCCATGGAATAGCCGCAGGCATTGAGACGGTGGGCGGCAAGGCCGGCGGCATCGAGCGTTCGGGCGTGGGCATCGAACACCTCGCCGATCGGACGGCCCGGTGCGAGTGCCTCCTCGCAGGCCGCGAGCGCATCCTCGGCGGCGCGGTAGAGATCGGCTTGGCGCTCCGGCACCTTGCCGACCACCAGCGTGCGCATCATGGCGGCGTGATAGTGACGGTAGGTGCCGGCCCATTCGAGGGTGAGCTGGTCCTGGGCATCGAGGTGGCGGCGGCCGGTGAAGTAGCGGCACATGAGGGCCCCGGGCCCCGAACCGATGATGAATTCGTTACCAGGGTCGTCGCCGCCGCCGCGGAAAATCTCCCCGTGCATCGCGGCCAGGATGTCACCCTCGAAGGCACCCGGACCGGCGATGGCGACGGCGGCGTCCCAGGCCCGGTCCGCGAGCTCGGCGGCCTTGCGCGTATAGGCGATCTCGGCCGGGCTCTTGACGAGCCGCAGGCGTGAAACAATGCGCGAGGCATCCTCCAGCGTGCAGAACCCGTCGAGCGTGGCGGACAGGGCGCGCCCGTTGTTGGCCGTGAGGCCGTAGGCTTCCCACTCGACGCCGAGGCGCCGGCCGCGGCAGCCGTGCTCCTCGAGAATGGTGCGGAGATCGACGGCCGGCGCCGCCCCCTCACGGTCGCGCCAGATGCGGACGTCCTCGATGACGGATGTGAAATGCGCCTGCCGCAGGTCGGGCGCGCGTGTCAGCAAGGTCATGCGCCCGTCGGCGCCGAGATAGAGGCACTGGAAATAGACGTAGCCGAAGGTGTCGTAGCCGGTCAGCCAGTACATGCTCTCCTGGCGAAAGCAGAGCAGGCCATCGAGGCCGGCGGCCGCCATCGCGGCGCAGGCGCGGGCCCTGCGGTCGGCGAATTCGGCGGTCGTGAAGTGGAGGTGCTTACCGCTGGTCGACATATCCGTTCGCTGCCCCTGAAGGCCGGTCACCACCGGCCGGCTATCCATGATCGCCGATGCTTGCCCGCATCCAGTCAAGACCAATATGATCCTCTTGGCCTGCGGTAAACCCAATCCGCTCCCGAACTCGCGCAGGAGACCCGATGCCAGCCCACCCGGACCCAGGTCAACGCCCGAGCTTCATTCCCTGGCCGCCGATGCTGCTGGTCCTCCTGATCGCGGCCGCCCTCGTCATGGATCGGCTCTGGCCGATCTCCTTTGCTGCCGGTGGCGCGGCCGGTGATGCGCTCGCGGTTCTCGGAGGATTGACGCTGATCGGGGCGCTGTCGCTCGATGCCTGGGCGATCTGGACCATGTTTCGCGCGCGCACCAACATCCTGCCGCACCGCGCCGCCGACCGGCTGGTGACGACGGGCCCGTTCGCGTGGTCGCGAAACCCGATCTATCTCGCCAACACCGCTTTGATCGGCGGCCTTGGCCTCCTGCTCGGCAATGGCTGGATGATGCCTGCAATGGTCGCCAACGCGCTACTCGTGCAGCACCTCGCGATACGGCCCGAGGAACGTCACCTCGAAGCGCGGTTCGGCGCCGAGTGGCGAAGCTACCGTGAGCGGGTCGGGCGCTGGCTGGGTCGCCGAGCCTGACCTCCCGACAACCGGCCGCAATGACCGCGCTCAACCCGTCGGCGACTTGCGCAGCACCGCCACGGGCTCCTCACCGACCTCGTCGAAGGGCACCGTCCACGGCTCGACCAGGGCTTCGTCGAGCCAGTCCCGATAGGCCGGGTGGGCCAACAACGCGTTGAAATACTTGCTGGTCGCGGCGCTGGCGGGCAGGGCATAGGTCTCGAAGCGCGTGGCGATCGGCGTGAACATGGCGTCGGCCGCGCAATAGTCGCCGAAGAGGTACGCACCGCCGGCTCCGAATGCGGCTCGGGTTTCGGACATCAGCCAGTCGACCCGTGCGATGTCGACCGCGGCCTCGATGCCACGATCGCGGGTTGCAAAGCGCTTGCCGAGGTTCATCGGGCACGCCTTGCGAAGGCTGGCGTAGCCGGCGTGCATCTCGCTCGAGACGACGCGCGCCATCGCCCTCGCCCGAGGCTCGCGCGGCCAGATGGCCCGGTCCGGAAAACGATCGGCGAGGTACTCGATGATCGCCAGCGTCTCCCAGAGCGCCAAGTCACCGTCCACGAGTATCGGCACGGTCGGCGAGGGAGCGAAGGCCTCGCGGCGCGCCTTGGCCGAGGGCGCATCGAGCAGGATGATTTCCTCCTCGAAAGGCACGCCGAAGGCCTTCAATACCAGCCATGGGCGCATGGACCAGGACGAATACAGCTTGTTGCCGATGACGATCTTCATCTCGTTCGCTCCTCACTCGTGCGGGCCATGCCATGGTATTCACGGTTCGGACGCATGTCGGTGGCGGCGGCCAGCCGGTTCGACATGTTGTAGAAGGCGGCGATTGCCGCAATATCCCAGATGTCACGATCGCTGAAGCCGGCATCGCGAAGGGCCTGGCGGTCGGGATCGCCGATCAGATCGGGCCGCTCGGTGAGCCGGGCCGCGAACTCGAGCATGGCGCGGTGACGCGGCGAAAGCGGGGCGGCACGGAAGTTGTGCGCGATCTCTTCGCCGAGGATGGGGTCACCCGAGCGCAGGCGGACAGCTGCGCCATGGGCGGCGAGGCAGTAGTGGCAGTGGTTGATGGCGCTGACGGCGACCGCGATCATCTCGCGCTCGAGCTTGTCGAGGCCGCTCGGCCCCAGCATCAGGTCGTCGACCATGGCGATGAAGGTGGCGAGCTTGCCGGCGTCGAAGGCATAGGCCTCAAGGACGTTCGGCACGAAACCCAGCTTTTCCATACACTTGGCGAAATAAGCCTCGAGTTCGGGACCGCGCTCGGCCGGTGGGCCGAGTTCCAGCGCGGTGACCTTGCCGGTGTTGCCTGCGCCCTGGCTCATGGCGGCGCTCCCTTCGCAGGAATGAAAGACCCTGGCCGCGAATTGAACGCGCACCCGGTTCAAATTGTCACGCCGACGTGCCAGTGAGAAGGGCAAAGCGAGCGGCACACGCCCATGCGGGCGACGAAGCCGGGTCCGCCATGGGAGGAATGGGTGATGCTCGAGGGCATTCTGGGGCTGCTTGGGACGCGCGACGGCGGTGGACCTGCCGGTATGACGACGTTCGTCTCACAGTTCATCCAGTCGCTGGGGCGCGGCGCGCTCGAGAGCTATGCCGAGAAGGCCGGCGCGACACTCATCGAATCCGCGCTGCGCCACATCGAGCACATGCCGGCGGACGGCCGCAGCATCGCGACGGAGAACCACACGCTGCTGCGTACGGGGGGACAGCCGGCCAGCGAGATGACCGTCGTCAACGTGCTGAACCGCGACAAACCGTTCCTGGTCGATTCGATCGTCGCCGAACTGCTCTCCCACGACATCGCCGCCGAATTGATCGCGCATCCGATCCTGAAGACCGAGCGCGACGGCGAGGGCAAGCTGACGCGCATCGCCGGCCCGGGCAATCAGCAATGGCAGGAGCACCAGGAAAGCCTCATCCAATTGGTCGTGCCGCGCCTGCCGGGCGAATTGGCCTCGAAGCTGGTCTCGGGCATCGAACGGGTGCTGGAGGACATCGACAGGGTCGTCGGCGATTGGGGCCGAATGCGCGAGCGCGTGGCCGAGGTGGCGGCGCTTTACGAGCAACCGGTGCCGGGCGTGGCGGCGGCGGATCTCGAGGAGGCGCGAGCATTCCTCATCTGGCTGGTCGACAACAACTTCACGTTCCTCGGCGTGCGACGGTATCGATTGCTCGGCGGGCTGGAGGCCGGCGAGGTCGAGGTCGAAGCGACCGAGGGCCTCGGCATCCTCGGCGACCCCGCCCTGCGGGTCCTCAGGCGCGGCAAGGAGTTCGTCGAGGTCACGCAGGAGTTGCGCCGCTTCTATGCCGGTCCCGCCCCCCTCATCATCAACAAGGCAAACGCCGTCGCGACCATCCATCGCCGCATGCACATGGACTACATCGGCACCAAGCTCTATGCGGCGGACGGCTCGGTCAGCGGCGAACTGAGGATCGTCGGTCTCTTCACGTCGACGGCCTATACGCAATCCGTCTACCGCATTCCGATCCTTCGGACACGCGCCAAGCACGTCGCCGACACCCTCGGCTATCCGCCGGAAAGCCACTCGGGCAAGGCGCTGGCCAATGTGCTCGAGACCTTCCCACGCGACGAACTCTTCCAGATCGAGCAGGGCACGCTCGTCGAATGGGCGACGGGAATCCTCGACCTCGGGCTCAGGCCCCGCACCCGTGTCTTCGTGCGGATCGACGAGTTCGACCGCTTCGTCTCGGTTCTCGTCTTTGCCCCGCGCGACCGCTACACCACGGAAGCACGCGAGCGCATCGCCAAGCACCTCGCGGAGGTTTATCAGGGCCGGCTGTCGGCCTTCAACCCCAGCTTCGGGCAGGGTCCGCTGGTCCGGGTGCAGTTCATCATCGGCCGCTACGAAGGGCGCACGCCGCGCATTCAGACGAGCGATCTCGAGGCGCAGGTCGCGGCGATCCTGCGCGACTGGTCGGACGAGCTCGGCGAGGAGATCGCGGTGAGCCCGGCGGCGCGCGCCATCGGACCCGCCTTCGCCTTGAAGTTCCGCGACGCGTTCTCGGTCGGATACAAATCCGATTTCGGTCCCAAGCGGGCCCTCTACGACGCCATCCGCATCGAGCCCCTCGACGACGCAAACCCGATCGCCATCGACATCTACCGGCGCGCCGAACAACCGGCCAACGAAGCACGCGTGGCACTCTACAGGATCGATCGTTCGATCCCGCTCAGCCGCCGCGTGCCGTTCTTCGAGAATCTCGGCTTCGACGTGATCGACGAGCGTTCCTACACGCTGCGCCCGACCTACCCGGACGGGCCCCGGGAGGTGCGGCTGCACGACATGCGGCTCGAGGATCCCACGGGCAATCCGGTGGAACTCGCCGCCCAGAAGGGCGCGCTCGAGGAGACATTCCACGCGGTCTGGTCGGGGCGGGCCGAGGACGATCACTTCAACCGGTTGGTACGGGCAACCGGCGCCGGCTGGCGCGAGGCGATGGTGGCGCGCGCCTACGCCGCGTACATGCGTCAGATCCGCCTCGCCTTCGGGCAACGATACATCTCCGACACGCTCGTGCGCCACCCCGAGGTGACGCGCCGGATCACGGAGCTTTTCGCGCTGCGGCACGATCCGGACAACGGGCTCGATCTCGAGGCCCGCCGGGCGGAGGAGACCGTCCTGGTCGGCACGCTCGAAGACCTCCTCGAGAAGGTCGAGAATGCCGACGAGGATCGTATTCTCCGGCACTACGTCAATCTCGTGCGATCGACCGTGCGGACCAACTTCTATCGCCGGGATGCAAACGGACAGCCGCCGGAAACCTTCGCATTCAAGCTCGACAGCCGCATCGTCGATGGCATGCCGGAGCCCAAGCCCTACCGGGAAATCTTCGTTTATTCGCCGCGCGTGGAAGGTATTCACCTGCGGGGCGGACCGGTGGCACGAGGCGGCATCCGCTGGTCGGACCGGCCGCAGGATTTCCGCAGCGAGGTGCTCGGGCTCGCCAAGGCGCAGCAGGTCAAGAACGCCGTCATCGTGCCCGCGGGCGCCAAGGGTGGTTTCATTCCCAAACAGCTGCCGCGGTCCGGCAACCGCGACGAAGTCTATGCCGAAGGGGTCGCGGCCTATACGATCTTCGTCTCGAGCCTGCTGGACATCACCGACAATCTCGAGGGCGAGACGATCATCCCTCCCGAACGGGTCGTGCGCCACGACGGAAACGATCCCTACCTTGTGGTGGCCGCGGACAAAGGCACGGCACGGTTCTCCGACACCGCCAATGCGATCTCCGGACGGCACGACTTCTGGCTGGGCGATGCCTTTGCTTCCGGCGGCTCGGCGGGCTACGACCACAAGGCCATGGCGATCACGGCGCGTGGCGGCTGGGAGGCGGTAAAGCGTCACTTCAGGGAGATGAACCGCGACATCCAGACATCGCCATTCACGGTCGTCGGCATCGGGGACATGTCCGGTGACGTCTTCGGAAACGGCATGCTGCTCTCGCGCCAGACCCGCCTGCTCGCCGCATTCGATCACCGCGACATCTTCATCGATCCCGATCCCGACGCCGAACGCAGCTTCTCCGAACGCGAGCGCATTTTCGCCCTCGCACGCTCATCCTGGCAGGACTACGACAGGAACCTCATCAGCACGGGGGGCGGCGTCTTCTCGCGAAACGCGAAAGCAATTCCCCTCTCGGCGGAGATGAAGGCGTTGACGGGGCTCTCGGGGGCATCCGCCACACCGAGCCAGGTGATGCACGCGCTCTTGAAGGCGGACGTCGATCTCATCTGGTTCGGTGGCATCGGGACGTTCGTGAAGTCGGAGGACGAATCCGACGCCGATGTCAACGACCGCGCCAATGATGCCGTCCGGGTGAATGGCCGGGAGATCCGCGCGAAGGTCATCGGCGAGGGGGCCAATCTCGGCGTAACACAGCTTGGGCGCGTCGAATTCGCTCAGCACGGCGGTCGCATCAACACGGACGCGATCGACAATTCCGCAGGCGTCAACTCGTCGGACCAGGAGGTCAATATCAAGATCGCGCTCAGGCCCGCCGTGCGTGCGGGAGCAATCACCATGGAGGAGCGAAACGCGCTGCTCGTCGAGATGACGGAAGACGTCGCGAATGCCTGCCTTCGGAACAACTACCTGCAGACGTTGGCACTTAGCCTCGGCGAACGGCGCGGTCTCCAGGATCTCGGGTTCCAGGAACGGCTGATGCGTCAGCTCGAGGCGAACGGCCTACTCGACCGGACGATCGAGCAGTTGCCGGACACGGCCACCGTGGCCCGTCGGGCGGAAGCCAACCTGCCCCTGACCCGGCCAGAGCTTGCCGTTCTGCTCGGCTATGCGAAAATCGATCTCTTCGCGAAGCTGGTCGCGAGCAAGGTTCCGGACGATCCGTTCCTCGAGAACGTTCTCCTGCAGTATTTCCCCGAACGGATGCGAGAGGCGCATCGCGGCGGCATCCTCGGACACCGCCTGCGGCGCGATATCATCGCAACGACGCTGACCAACGACGTCATCAACCGGGGGGGCTCGACGATGGTGGTGCGCCTCGTCGAGGAAACGGGCGAAAATCTCGACGAGATCGTCTACGCGTTCGTCGCCGTTGCGGAGGTATTCGACCTCGGCGATCTTTGGAGGCGGATCGACGCGCTCGACAACAAGGTCGGAGGGCAGCTGCAGCTCGACCTCTACCTCGAGGTCCAGCACGTCCTGCGCCAGCGCTGCGCCTGGTTCATGGCGCACCACGATTTCGCGCGCGGGCTGGGTGACACCATAGCCAGCTATCGCGACGGCATCGCCGCCTATGGCGCCACGCTGGCGAGCGACAGCGATAGCGCGCAGGCCAGAGGACGTGCAGCGCGGATCGAGGAACTGGTCGGACAGGGCGTCGCCCCGGACGTCGCGCGCGACGTCACCGGTCTTGCCGCGCTCGCCGAAGGGCTCGATGCAGTGCTCGTGGCTCGAACGCGTGGGCTCGAGGTCGGAGCCGTTGCGCCAACCTATCTCACGATCGGCGAGCGACTCAGGCTCGGCGAGCTGCGTTCGCGCGTCGGGGAACTCACCATTACCGATCATTTCGATCGCCTCGCGATCAATTCCACGATGTCGGGCATCGCGGAGACGCACCGGGCGCTCACCGGCCACGTCCTTTCCCTCGCGGAATCAGCGGGTGCGGAGGCTTTCGAAAGCTGGCAGGAGACGAGCGCCACCCGGCTCGCCAAAGCCCGTGCGAGCCTCGATGAAATCCTCGCCGGACAGCGGCTGACGGTGGCGCAGCTCGCCGTGGCCGCCGCGCAGGTGCGAGACCTGCTGCCGAAGATGGGAGCCTGACGTGGCGCACAGCGAGGGCGGCACGGACGCCGCGGAGGGACGGCTCGGCGAGGGTCGGCCGGTCGGCAACGCGCGAGCGCGATTCGGCTGGATCATGTTCGACTGGGCGCAGCAGCCCTTCTATACGCTGGTAACCACCTTCATTTTCGCGCCCTATTTCGCAAATGTCTTCGTGGGGGACGCGACGAGGGGTCAGGCGGTCTGGGGGTATGCAACGGCGCTCGCGGGCTTCATCGTTGCATTCACCTCCCCCGTGCTCGGGGCCATGGCGGATGCGTCCGGCCGGCGCCGGCCCTACATCTGGGCGTTCTCGATCATGCTGGTCGCCGGCTCCAGTCTCCTCTGGTATGCCGAGCCGGGCGCGACCGATCGGCTCTTGTGGCTCCTCGCGGCTTTCGTCGTCGCAACCGTCGCGGCAGAGGGTGCGCTGGTCTTCATCAACGCCATGATGCCCTCCCTGGCACGGCCGGAAGAACTCGGGCGGCTATCGGGCACCGCCTGGGCCGTCGGCTATGCGGGCGGCCTGGTTGCCCTCATCGTCATGATCGGACTGGTCTCGGCCTCGCCCGAGAGCGGGCGCACGCTCCTCGGACTCCAGCCGATCATCGCGCTCGACATCGCATCCAACGAAGCCGACCGGCTTTCAGGTCCCTTCTCCGCACTCTGGTACGCCCTCTTCGTCATTCCATTCTTCCTCTACACGCCCGACCGTCCGACCGGCACCCAGCCGAGCATCAGGGCCGGCCTCGCGGCCGTCGGCACGACGGTGAGGGAGGTGGTCGGGCGCTATCGGCCCATCGCAATTTTCCTCCTTGCACGGATGCTCTACATCGACGGCCTGCTCGCCATCTTCTCGTTCGGTGGGATCTACGGCGCCGCGACCTTCGCCTGGTCGCCGGTCGAACTCGGGGTGTTCGGGATCCTGCTGGCGCTCGCCGGCACCATCGGGGCCTATGCCGGTGGCTTCCTCGACGATGCCTTCGGCCCGGCGCGGGTGATCGCCACATGCCTCGTCGTGCTCATGGCGGCGGCCATCGCGATCGTCTCCATCGACGCGAACCACATCGGTTTCGTCATCGCCGTCGAAGGGCCACAACCGGGCGACGGCATCCTCGCGTCCCTGCCCGAGCGGGTGTTCCTCGCCCTCGGGGCGATCATCGGCATCGTGGCGGGGCCGATGCAGTCGTCGAGCAGAACGCTGCTCGCGCGCGCCGCACCGGCCGAGCGCATGGCCCAGTTCTTCGGGCTCTTTGCCTTCTCGGGAAAAATCACCGCGTTCCTGGCGCCGTTGGCGGTCGGCATCGTCACCGACGTTTCGGGCGACCGCCGCCTCGGCATCGCGACCATCATCGTCTTCCTGATGCTCGGTCTCGTGGTGCTGCTCTTTTCGGGGCTCGGGCGTTCGGCCCATGCCGAGAGGGTCGGCAGCGGGCCATGAGCGTGCCGGCCCGCCTCAATGGCGGAAGTGCCGCACGCCGGTGAAGACCATGGCAAGCCCATGCTCGTCGGCGGCGCGGATCACCTCGGCATCGCGGACCGAGCCGCCCGGCTGGATGACGGCCGTCGCGCCGGCGGCGGCGGCTTCGAGCAACCCGTCGGCGAAGGGAAAGAAGGCGTCGGAGGCAACGACGGAGCCATCGGTGAGGGAGCCTTCGAGCCCGGCCGCCTTGGCCGCCTCCGTCCCTTTCCAGCGGGCGATACGCGCGGAATCCACCCGGCTCATCTGACCGGCACCGATCCCGACGGTTGCGCCCGCGCGCGCATAGACGATGGCATTCGACTTGACGTGCTTGGCGACGCGGAAGGCAAAGCGGAGGTCGGCGAGTTCGGCCGCGCTCGGAGCGCGGCGGGTGACCACCTCGAGCGTCAGATCGGCAACGACCGCGTTGTCGCGCCCCTGGACCAGGAGACCGCCCGCAACCGGGCGCAGCAGGCGACCAGGCGCCCGCGGATCCGGCAGGCCGCCCGTGACGAGCACACGCGTTCCGCCCGCCGGGTTCTTCTCCCTGCCGAGGGCATCGCAGGCGGCGTCGTCGGCCGATGGCGCGATGACGACTTCCGTGAAGACCTTGGCGATGGCGCGGGCGGTGGCAACGTCCAGGTGACGATTGACGGCGACGATGCCGCCAAAGGCGCTCACCGGATCACAGCGCAGCGCCAGCCGATAGGCCTCCTCGAGGGTTTCGGCGACAGCGACACCACAGGGGTTGGCATGCTTGATGATGGCGACGGCCGCCGCCGCGTCCGGGTCGAATTCGGCGACCAGCTCGAATGCGGCGTCGGCATCGTTGAGGTTGTTGTAGCTCAGCGCCTTGCCGGCGAGCTGGCGGGCCGTGACGACGCCCGGGCGGGGCGGACCGGCGCGGTAGAGGACGGCGGATTGGTGCGGGTTCTCGCCATAGCGCAGCTTCGCACCGACCTGCTCACCGGCAATCGACAGATGGCGCGGCATGAGATCGCCGCTACCCGCCTGGAGCCAGCCGGCGATGGCCGCATCGTAGGCCGCGGTGCGCTCGAAAGCCGCGCGGGCGAGGGCGAGGCGGAATGCGGAGCTCGTCGCTCCGGCATTGCGATCGAGTTCGCCGAGCAGATCGGGATATTGCGACGGGTCGACGACGACGGCGACGCCGGCATGGTTCTTGGCGGCGGCGCGGATCATCGCGGGGCCGCCGATGTCGATGTTCTCGATGGTTTCGGCAAAGCCGGCACCGCGGGAGACCGTCGCCTCGAAGGGATAGAGGTTGACCACGAGGAGATCGATCAGGGGAATCCCGTGCTGCCCGGCGGCGGCCATGTGGTCGGCATCGTCGCGCACCGCCAGGAGTCCGCCATGCACGCGCGGGTGCAACGTCTTCAGGCGGCCGTCCATCATCTCGGGAAACCCGGTCACGTCGCTGACGTCGGCGACCGCAAAGCCAGCCTCGCGCAGGGAGCGCGCGGTGCCGCCGGTCGAAACCAACGCGACGCCCCGGGCAACCAGCGCACCCGCCAGTTCCACGAGCCCGGTCTTGTCCGACACCGAAATCAGTGCCCGCTCGATCTTCCTCATCTTCCTGCCCTCGATCACGACCCGCGCCGAGGCATAACGCAACATGGCGTCCGCCTCGATACGACGATCAGCTGTCGCCGCGATTTCCTTCGATCACCGCGAAGCGACGGCGGCGAGCCTCCCTGGCGTCGCCGATCGTGGCGTCATGTCGCTCGAGGCGCCAATGCACGGTCGCCTGGTCGTTCAGCCGGGCACGCAGAACGATCTGCAGCGAGCGATAGGGGCCGGAGTGGGACGCAAGAAACACGCTTTCCTCCAGGCTGACGCGTGCGCCCGATGCAACGAAGCGCCAGCGCTCACCATTCTCGAGATCGAGCAGGAGCGGGGCCTCGCCCGATGGGCGCTCGATCTGCACGTCCGGGTGGACGTGGAAATGGATGGCGAAGCTGACGCCGCCGGCCCGACCGACCGTCATCAAGCCCTGACCGATGCGCAGGCGATCGACGCCGTGCAGGCCATCCCCGAGCGGCAAGAGCCGCAGGGTGCGCTCGTGGATGATGCCGAAGCGTTCGACGTAGCCGTCGTGCATGGCCCGCACGATGGCGGAGCCGTCCTCCGTGTAGCCGATCTTGGCCTCGACCCGATCGGGTCCGACGACGGCGGCACGGGGCGACTGCCCGCGGCCCGGCTGGCCCTGGACGAGGCGGCCGGACGAGACGTCGTTGATGGTCAACGTGGAATGGGCGGCCGTCGACCTCGAGGCGGCACGCCAAGCCGACTGGCCCGGCCCCGGCGCGCCGCAATTGACGATCACCGGGATCGTGCCAACGCTCAACTCGAAGCTGAGGGCACCGGCATGCGCGTCCCCGGCGAGCGGCTCGGGAGGCGGTGGGCCGCCATCCATGACGAGGATGGTGGCGCGGCGCTGCAGGCGGACATAGCCGGTGTCCGGAGCGTCGGTGCGGGCGCTGGCGACGTTCTCGTCGTAGGCGAGTACGGTGGCGAGCAGGTCGGTGCGCGTCTCGCCCATGCCATTGAAGCGCGCCAGCATGCCATCCCCGAGGCGCATGTAGCGCAGCATCGAGAGGGCGCGCTCCACGACCTTACCCATGGCCTCGGGAAAAGCGCGCTCACGCACCCCGACACAGTGCCGTAGCGGCAGGAGATCGAGCAGGATGTCCACTGCCGCTCCCGGATTTCGGGAAATGTGCCCGCCATCGGCAAGGAACTGGCGATCGAGCTCGCGGACAAGCAGCGGCTCGTGCGCGTCGAGCAGCGCTTCCTGATCGGCGATGCTGAGGCCGGCGAGACAAATGGCCAGCAACGAGCGCAATTTCACACTGCCATCGTCGGTTTCAGGCAAGAGGTTGGCGAGGTGGCGGGCGGTGTGATTGAGTTCGGCGAGGACGGCTTCGTAGTCCCTGGCGGGCAGACCCTCGAGCAGCACCTGGGCATTGGTCAGCCAGGAGATGAGGCGGCGCGAGGCGATGCGCGGTTGCCAGGCGACATCCCGGTCCCGCTGGTGGCGCCGAATGAAATGCAGCGCGATCTCGCGGGCGCGGCGGTTGCCCTCGGCATCGTCGGCCATGCGCACATGCCGCAACCAGGAAAACCCCAGGAGCTTTTCGCGCCATTCGGTGTGGGGCACGACCATGTCGAGCGGGTTTGTCTCACCGCAGGACACCGTGACATTGGCCAGGCTCACCTCACCTTCGAGCAACTCGCTGACGAAACTCGGATCGCACGTGCTGAGGTTCTGGGGAACGAGTAGCAGGCGGTCGCCGGGCGGGCCGTACTTGCGGTCGGGTCGGAGCAGCGGCAAGTGGCGGGCGATGAGGCGGCGCGAACGGTGCAGCGCCAGCAGCGAGCCGGGCGCCAGCGGAAAGCGCAGTCCAAATCCGCTCAACGCCAATTCGATCTCCGTCCACTGAGTGTCGCGCCTTCGATGGGTTACACTAGAGATGCGGCCTCGACGAGGCAACGCGATCGGCGGTCGGCCGGAACGTCGACCACAGGCGAAGCAACGGGCGCATCAGGCGCGGCGCACGAGGCGGGCGGCGAAAAACCCGTCGAGGCCGAGGGACACGAACGGCTTTCCGGGATCAGGGGCGCCCTCGAGCGGCACAGCGTGGCACGGTAGCGTGCGCAGATCGCCCTTGGGGCTGAACCACTCGCGAGGCCAGTGGGTAGCGACATCCGGTAACCGAGCCCGTTCGACGTCACGGCGACGCGCGAGAAGCGCCTCGACCTGATCGACACCCTCGGCGGGCTCGAGAGAGCACGTGCAGAAAACGAGAATGCCGCCGGGGCGCAGCATTTCGACGGCAGCATCCAAGAGCCGACCCTGCAGGGCGACCAGTGCAGCGACTTCAGCGGGCGACTTGATCCAGGGCACATCGGGGTGCCGGCGGATGGTGCCGGTGGCCGAGCACGGAGCGTCCAGCAAAACGGCATCGAAGGGGTCGGCCGGGCGCCAGATGGCCGCATCCGCCTCGACGATACGAACACGATCGGCAAGACCGAGCCTTTCGAGGTTGGCGGCCAAGCGCGGGATGCGACGCGGTGCGTTTTCGACTGCGGTCACCAGGGCGCCGGCGGAGGCGAGCTGCGCGGCCTTGCCGCCGGGGGCGGCGCAGAGGTCCGCGACGGAGAGACCGCAGACGTCACCGAGAAGGCGCGCCGGAAGGGCGGCGGCCGCGTCCTGCACCCACCAGGCGCCATCGCTGAACCCGGGGAGCTGCTCGACGGCCGGCCGGGCCGCGAGCCGAAGCGCGCCACTGGCGAGGAGATCGGCGCCGAGCAGGCCGGCCCACCGGGCCGCGCTCGACGGATCCCTCGGTGTCAAATCGAGCGCCGGCGGCTGCTGATTGGCCGCCGCGATCGCCCTTGCGGTTTCGGCGCCGTAGGCCGCCGTCCAGCCTTCGAGGAGCCATGAAGGAGTGTTCACCGGGCCGGCCTCGGCCGCATCGAGGGGTTTTGGTGGGTGGCTAGAAAGGCTGCGGAGCACGGCGTTGGTCAGACCGTCGTAGCGGTGGGCGCGGCGGTCGCGCTTGACCTGGCGAACCGCCATGTCGATGGCGGCATGGGCCGGCACCTCGAGAAAGACGAGCTGGGCCACCGCCGCGCGCAGGATCTGGCGAAAGCGCGGCGCCTGCTTGGGCCAACCCTTTTCGAGCCGCGCGAGCAAGTGGCCGTCGATCTCGGCGAGGCGCCGCAAAACGGTGAGCGTCAGCAGCCGTGCGAACGCCCGATCCCGGTCCGCGAGGCCCGGGGCGCGGTCGGTGTGCTCATCGGCGCGATGCCCAGACTGGCTCTCGAGAGCACCATCGAAGGCTTCCTCGAGCGGCACCGACCGGTCGAGGATGGCGGCGAGCGTGGCGACCGCGACATCGCGAGCGGCCAGTCCGGCGGGTGGAGCGACGGCGGAAGCGCCCGATCGACCGGGGCCGCCCGACGTCCGGGTCAAGACCAGGGTCCGCGGCGCGCACCGGCATCGGGCACGCTTCCGGTGCGCGAGCCGCCACGGCCGGTGGTGGCATAGCGCGAACGCGGCGGCTCGATGACGCCGGTCGATTCCCACTCGCGGTTCAGTTCCTCGAGCGCCCGGATGCGATTGCCGACATCGGGGTGCGTCGAAAAGAGGCTGTCCATCCGTTCGCCGTTGAGCGGGTTGATGATGAACAGGTGGGCCGTCGCAGGATAGGCCTCGGCCGTCGCGTTGCGGTGCCGGCCCTTCGTGGAGGCGATCTTGTCGAGGGCGGAGGCCAGCCACATCGGACGCTGACATATCCAGGCGCCGAGCCGGTCGGCCTCGTATTCGCGGGTGCGGCTGACCGCCATCTGCACGAGCATGGCCGCGAAGGGCGCGGCGATCGCCACGAGCATCACCGTCAGCCAACCCGAGCGGTTGCCGTTCTGGTCGCGCGCCCCGCCGAACATCATGCCGTAGTTGGCGAGCATCGAGATGGCACCCGCGATGGTCGCCGTGACGGTCATGGTCAGGGTGTCACGGTTCCTGATGTGGGCGAGCTCGTGGGCCATCACACCGGCGACCTCCTCCTTCGACAGGATCGACAGGAGGCCGGTCGAGACAGCGACCGCGGCATTCGAGGGATTGCGCCCGGTGGCGAACGCGTTCGGCTGTTGGGTCTTGATAACGAAGACCTTCGGCATCGGCAGTTCCGCGTTGGCGGTGAGCTGGCGAACGATGTCGTAGAGTTCGGGCGCACCATGCTCGTCGACCTCGACGGCATTGTGCATCCGCAGAACCATCTTGTCCGAGTTCCACAAGGCAAAGAGGTTCATGGCGAGCGCCGCGACGAAGGCGACGATCATGCCCGTCTGGCCGCCGATGATGCCACCAACGGCCACGAAGATCGCCATCAGGACGGCGAGCATTATTCCAGTGCGAACGAGTGCCATATCAACCCACATACTCCGATCGGTCGCAATCAACGACGTCCGGCGACGACCATGACAACTTCATCGCGCGAACCCAAGTCGATATAAGTGGTCATCGGGCAACCCACCAGACGATTGGGAGCGCTGGCGGGGCGGGGCGCGAAGTGCGGCGCAAGAATGCGGTGAGGTCGCGATGGCGGAACTGGAGGACTATCGAAGACGCGTCGAGGAAGCGGGCCGCCGGGCGCGCGCGGAAGCCGAAGAGCGCCGCCGCATCGCGCAGGCCCAGCCAGCGGTCGAGCGTCCGATCGAGAAAGGCGGCCCCAAAGGCGCCGAGCCGGTGCGGCACGGCGATTGGGAGCGCAAGGGAATCGCGGTCGACTTCTGATCAACCCGATCTTTGACCGCAACTTATCAGGGCCGTGGCGCGCTGAATACAATTATAAGTTGTATATCGCCTCCGCTCGTGCTCTCCTCCCGACAACGGAGGATGGCGCACGATGGCGGACCGCGGCGGATTGCGACTGTTCGGGCTGGCCTGCTGCCTCGTCCTAGCCATGACGGCCGGGGTGCTGGCTGGTCAGGACGCGGAGTTGGAGGGGCCACTGCCGGCGACCGTGCTGAGGGTCGTCGACGGCGATACGATCGATGTCCGGGTGACGATCTGGATCGGTCAGACCGTGGAAACACGCGTCCGGCTGGCTGGTGTCGAGGCGCCGGAACTCACCTCGCGATGTGCGGCGGAAAGACTGCTCGGCGAGCGCGCCAAGCTGGCGCTCAGCGAGCGCATTGCTGGGCGCACGGTGCTACTGTCGGCCATCCGGCCGGGCAAGTATGCCGGAAGGGTCATCGCAACAGTCGCGGCCGGCGACATCGCGGACCTCGGCCACTGGCTGATTGCCGGCCGCTTGGCGCGCAGCTATCGCGACGGACGAACCTGCCCGGGCTGCACGCGGCGGATCGCCTGTGAGGAATGGGCGAGCCTGCTGGTCGCGCGGGACGAGCGACGGAACCGCAGGGGCCCCAACCTCGACCGGATCGCTTTCTGAAACCCCTGCCGGCTTAACGCTTTGCTCACCATCTCACGAACACCCGCACGCCTTCGCTCCGCCGCCACGGGCGACTGACCCGATCCTTGCATCCACCAGTCCGAACACGCGCTCGGAACTGGGAGGCTCCAATGATCGCTTCAGTCAATTCGAAACTCCGCCGCTTCACTCGCGACGAGAAGGGCGGCGTCCTCATCTTCTTCAGTCTCGCTGCCCTCGTCATCATCGGCGTCGTCGGCCTCGCCATCGACGGCGCGCGCGCCTACCACGCCAACACCCGCGTCGGCGCCGCGCTCGATGCCGCCGCACTCGCCGCGGCCAAGGCGCGCAACGAGCAGGGCCTCGAAGGCGACGCACTGCGCGACTATGCCGAGCGCTTCTTTCAGTCGAACGTCGCCGGCACCGGCCTCGACCCGGTCAGCTATCGGAACCTCTCGGTCCGGCCGGGCGCAAACGGCCGCATGACGGTGAGCGTCGATACGGTCGTCGAGAACTACTTCGGCGGGCTCTTCCAAATCCCGACCTTCGAGTTCACGCGTGCAGCCACCGCCGTCTACAACATCCGCGATATCGAGCTGGCGCTCGCGCTCGACATCACCGGGTCGATGTGCAACCCCTGCTCGAAGATCAACGCGCTCAAGGCTGCGAGCCGTGACCTCGTCGACATCCTGATCTCGAACGCCAACAACCCGGCGCAGAAGGTGCGGCTCGCACTTGCTCCCTATTCGGCCGCCGTCAACGCTGGCGCCATCGCCGACGAGGTGCTCGACCCTGCCGCGCCGCGCGATGGTGACTGCGCGATCGAACGCTCTGGCGCGCATGCCTACACGGACACCATGCCCGGTGACGGCGCCTGGATCGCGAGCGCCGACCCGGCCGCACCGCCCGCCGACATCGACCCGACCGAGAACACCGGCAGCTACTTCTGCCCGAATGCCGAGATCATGCCGCTCACCGACAGCGCCAGCTCGCTCAAGGCACGCATCAACTCGCTGTCGACCGGTGGTTGGACGGCCGGGCACATCGGCCTCGCCTGGGCCTGGTACATGATCTCCGAGGAGTGGGC
This sequence comes from Hyphomicrobiales bacterium, assembly GCA_016125495.1. NCBI lineage: Bacteria > Pseudomonadati > Pseudomonadota > Alphaproteobacteria > Hyphomicrobiales > Hyphomicrobiales bacterium. The sequence goes on from WGLQ01000019.1 coordinate 59,172, forward strand.
CTCGATCTGGCACTCCGGCAGCCAGCCCGCCCCCTACGGCGACAACGACACCATCAAGGCCGTGCTGATGATGACCGACGGCATCTTCAATACCGCCTATGCCAACGGCGAGAGCGCCGACCAGGCACTCGATCTCTGCACCGAAATGCGCGACCGGGGTGTGATCGTCTTCTCGGTTGCCTTCCAGGCTCCGACGGCGGCTGCCGACACGCTGCGCGACTGTGCCTCGCCGGCAGGTGGCGAGTTCGGCCAGACCTTCTTCGATGCGCAGAACGGCACCGAGTTGCGTCAGGCCTTCATCAGCATCGCCAATCAGCTCAACACGCTGCGTCTGGCGGAATAGCGAGGGGCATCCTCCCGGCCCGCTCGTCGAAGAGGCGCGATCCGCTCCGGGTCGCGCCTCTCTTCATTTCCGGTGCGCCCGGGGGCCTACCAGCCGTCACGGAACCAGCTTGTAGCCACCCGTCTCGGTGATCAGAAGTTCGGCGTTCGAGGGATCGGCCTCGATCTTCTGGCGCAGACGATAGATGTGGGTCTCGAGCGTGTGTGTCGTGACGCCAGCGTTGTAGCCCCACACCTCGTGCAGCAGGACATCTCGCGTCACCACCTGCTCGCCCGCCCGGTAGAGATACTTCAGGATCGAAGTTTCCTTCTCGGTCAGGCGGATCTTCTGCTCCTTCTCGTTGACCAGGAGCTTGGCGGCCGGCTTGAAGGTGTAGGGGCCGATGGTGAAGACAGCGTCCTCGCTCTGCTCGTGCTGGCGCAATTGCGCGCGGATGCGGGCGAGCAGGACCGCGAACTTGAACGGCTTGGCGACGTAGTCGTTGGCCCCGGCATCGAGGCCCAGGATCACGTCCGAATCCGTCGCATTGCCGGTCAACATGATGACCGGCCCCTTGAAACCGTTGCGCCGCAGCACCTTGCACGTCTCGCGGCCGTCCATGTCCGGCAAGCTGACATCGAGGAGCACGAGATCGACGTGCTCACCCTTCACCGCCTCGATCCCGGCCGTCGCGGTATCCCGCGAGATCGCTTCGAACTCCTCGTGCAAGGCGAGCTGATCGGTCAACGTGTCGCGAAGGTTTTCGTCATCGTCGATGATCAGAATTCTCCGCGCCGTGCTCATCGTGATCCCTCCCAAGAATCTGCCGAAACTCGAGCGCCTGCAAACCGCGCATCCGACCCACAGGGTCACGACCGCCCAGATGGGCGGCCGGCGGCAGACTAGCAGAACTCGTTCCGACCCGACATATATGGCGCGAACGTTGGCGCTCAATCCGTATGCTTCGCAACAGGAGGTCACAAGCTGTCACGAGCACGTCAGATCGGGGTGGCTGTGGTGCGCACGCTCAACGCCAGGGCGACGCGGGGCCGATTGACGGCCGGCAACCTCCGTCTGCCGTGCGCGGTCGGGCGAGGCGGATGGCGCGTCCGTAAGCGGGAGGGCGATGGCGCGACCCCGGCGGGTCGATGGCCAATCCGACTGGTGTTCTATCGGCGGGACGCCGGCGTTCGGCCGGCCGTCGCCTGCAAACTGCGGCCCATCACGCGGCGCGACGCCTGGTGCGACGTTGCCGGGGACCGCAACTACAATCGTCTCGTGCGTTTGCCCTATCCCGTGCTCGACGAGCAACTCTGGCGGGGCGACCATCTCTACGACCTGTGCGCGGTGCTCGGCTACAACGACCGCCCGCGCGTCGCTAATAATGGCAGTGCCATCTTCATGCATCTGGCGCGGGAAGGCTATCGACCGACGGCTGGATGCGTTGCGCTCTCCAAACGAGACATGACGCGCCTGCTCGCCGTGCTGCGGCCAGGCGCGAGCATCGCGGTGGCGCCACACATTCGGCCGCGCCCCCTTCGCTCTGGCTAGCCCGGGCGCGCCGCTTCAGCGTACGCGGCGCGGATTCATGTAGAGTTCGACCTCCTGGTGCTCCAGCTTGGGCACGACGCGACCCCGATGCATGCCGCTGACAAGGTCCTCGAGGTGGTGACGGCAGTCATCGTTGAATTTCAGCATGCCGCAGAAGAGCTGGAGAACGGTGCAGAGCCGCACGTCCGCGTGCGCGGCCGCGACCCGCACCTTCCACTTGCCGCCCAGATTGATGACGCGTCCGTTGAGCTTGCCGATCAGTTTGTCGTGCTCGTCGTAGAGCTTGTAGTCGTCCCCGACGCTCACCCAGTTGCGCTTCAGTCGATAGAAGTAGGGCTTGCCGTCATCACGGATGATGAAGAATGAGAAATTCTCAGGAATGCCCGGCCACTTGTTCGATGAGCGCTCGATCTGGATGATCTGTTCGTGGTCGGAGATGTTGATACTGAAGGACGTGACGGGAAGCCCACGGGCGCCGTGGGTCAACTGAAGCGAGCGGCCGAGCAACAGGTCGAGAGTGGCGCGCCAGTTCATGTCCGCTGTGAACAGCTTGATGACGAGGCGCTTGTTCATCCCCTCGTTGTTTTCCCAGAGGCCCTTGCGATACGCGATGTAGTGACTGCGCTCGCCGCCCTGCTTGACCTCGGCGAAGATGTCCATGTCCTTGGTGAACTGGCGCGACTTGGCCCGGTGGCGCGCCTGCTGATAGATGCCGATCTCGGTCGGGTTGAGGTCGGTGATCCAGAGATCGACCTCGAACTCGACATCGGCGGCCACGGTGCCGGTCTTGCTGCTCATGACACACCTCCGCTGGCGCGACCGCATGCGTGGCCGCGCGAATCGTTCGATCGAACGCAAGTTTATGACTGGCCAAGGAGGAATAGGGGCAGCGCCTGATCGCTTTATCCACGACGAAAAGCCGCGCGCGCACTCGCAAGCTTTCCGGGCGCCGTCAGGCCGGCTTCGTGCGCGAGCCGAAGATCGCCGAGCCGACACGGACGTGCGTGGCGCCGTGTGCGATCGCCGTCTCGAAATCGTCGCTCATACCCATCGAGAGGCCAGTGAGGCCATGCTCGGCGGCGAGGCGGGCGAGGAATACGAAATGCGGCGCCGGGTCATCGTCCACCGGTGGCAGACACATGAGCCCCGCGACGTCCAGCCCAGCGGCACGCGCCTGCTCGAGCAGACCCGCGAGCGCGCCCGGCGCGGCACCCGATTTCTGCGCCTCCGCCCCGGTGTTCACCTGGAGGAAGACCTCGACGCGGCGACCGACGCGCACCTGCGCCTCGGCAATGGCGTCGACGAGGCGGGCGCGATCGACGGAGTGGATCACATCGAACAGAGCCACGGCGGCACGGGCCTTGTTGGTCTGGAGCGCGCCGATGAGATGGAGACGCACGCCCGGATAGGTGGCGACCAGAGCCGGCCACTTGCGCTCGGCCTCCTGAACCCGGTTCTCGCCGAAGACACGGTGCCCCGCCCCGAGCACGGGCTCGATCGCTGCCGCCTCGAAGGTCTTGCTGACGGCAACGAGGGTCACGGAGCCGGGAGCGCGGTGCGCCGCGATCGCGGCCTGCGCGATCCGATCGACGATGATACCCAGGCGCGCTGCGGCTCCGTCAGGTCGTGTCAAGATCGCACCCCTCGCTCGATCGAATGCCGATGCCAGCGCACCCGCGCCCGAGTTTTCAGCCCTTGCGAGGCGCGCGGGCCATTGCCGAAGCCGGCGGCATCGCTAGAGATAGGCGCGCCCTCCGGCCGAATGCAATCGGACGCAAACCAAGTGCCAGGAGATCCTCGGAGCATTCGATGACGATACTTCTCATGATCGGCGGGCTGGCGCTACTCCTGGTCGGCGGCGATACGCTCGTGCGCGGGGCCGTGGCCATCGGCAACAGGATGGGTTTGACGCCACTGGTCGTCGGGATGGTCATCGTCGGGTTCGGTACATCGACACCGGAACTCTTCGTCTCCGTGCAGGCCAGTCTGGCGAATTCGGGGGCGATCGCGGTCGGCAACGTCATCGGCAGTAACATCGCCAACGTCCTGCTCATCCTCGGGGCGACGGCGGTGCTCGCGCCGGTGGCGCGACCGAAGCAGAACTTCAAGTCGGACGGCTTCGTGCTGGTGCTGGTGACGCTGTTGTTCCTCGGTCTCGTCCTCCACGGGCGGCTGGAGCAGCCGGTGGCGCTGGTGCTCATCGGCCTGCTGCTCGCCTTCATCGCCTGGCAGGTCGTGCGCTGCATGGGCCAGCCTCTCGAGGACGATGGCGAGCATACGGGCGTGACGTTGCCGATCCCCGCGGCGCTCGCCATGCTCGCCTTCGGCTTTGCGGCGCTCTGGTTCGGCTCGGAAATGCTGGTCGGGGCGTCGGTCACACTGGCGCGGGACTTCGGCGTCTCGGAGGCCCTGATCGGTATCACCATCATCGCCATCGGCACCTCGCTGCCGGAACTCGCGAGTTCGATGATGGCGGCCTGGCGCGGCCACGGCAACGTCGCCTACGGCAACATCGTCGGCAGCAACATCTTCAACATCCTCGGCATCCTCGGCGCGGCGGGCGCCACGGCGCCTGTCGTCTTTCCCGCCGGGATCATGCTGCTCGATGGTCCCGCCGTGCTCGGCGCCGCACTGGTCATGCTCGCGGCAATGGCGACGGGGCGCGGCATCGGTAGACTGGAAGGGCTCGCTTTCCTCGGCCTCTATGTTGGTTACGTGGTGCTTCGCGCCCTGTCCGACGCGAGCGCGGCAGCCTGAAAGCGGCCACCACCCGGCAGCCTTCGCGCTCCCCGCGACGCTTGACGGTCATCGGGTTTCGGGCTTCAAACGCCCGACGCCATCCCACAGCGCGCCGAGCAGCCGGTCGGGCCGACGCCATGCCGGCGGGGCCATCGACAGGCGACGGGAAGATTCGAGCGCCAGCAATTCTCGCGACGACCTCACGCACCGCGGACACACGATCATGAGCAGCGAACGCTACAATGCGCCCGAGCGCGAGAAGCACTGGCAGGCTGTTTGGAGCGAACGCCAAGTCTTCATGGCCAGCGCCGATCGCAGCAAGCCCAAATGCTATGTCCTCGAGATGTTCCCCTACCCCTCCGGGCGCATCCACATGGGGCACGTGCGTAACTACACGATGGGCGACGTGCTCGCGCGCTACAAGCGAGCCAAGGGCTTCAACGTGCTGCATCCGATGGGCTGGGATGCCTTCGGCATGCCAGCCGAAAACGCGGCGATGCAGAACAAGTCGCATCCGGCGACGTGGACCTACGCCAACATCGAGGCGATGAAGGCGCAGCTGAAGGCCATGGGCCTCGCCATCGACTGGTCGCGCGAGGTGGCGACATGCGGGCCGGAGTATTACAGGCACCAACAGCGCATCTTCCTCGACATGCTGGCCAAGGGGCTCGCCTACCGGAAATCCTCGAAGGTGAACTGGGACCCGGTGGACCAGACGGTGCTCGCCAACGAGCAGGTGATCGATGGCAAGGGCTGGCGGTCCGGCGCCGAGGTCGAGCAGCGCGAGCTGACACAGTGGTTCTTCAAGATCACCGACTACTCCGACGAGTTGCTGAGCGCACTCGAGACGCTCACCGCCTGGCCGGAAAAGGTCCGGTTGATGCAGGCCAACTGGATCGGGCGCTCGCAGGGCCTCATGGTGCGATGGGCGCTCGACAAGTCGACCGCGCCCAAGGGCCATGGCGAACTCGAAATCTACACCACCCGGCCGGACACGCTGTTCGGTGCGTCCTTCATGGCAATCGCGCCGGATCATCCGCTGGCGCTCGCGGCCTCTAAGAGCAACCCGGACCTCGCAGCCTTCTGTGACGAATGCCGCAAGGCCGGCACCTCGCTCGCCGAACTCGAAAAGGCCGACAAGAAGGGCTTCGACACTGGCATCCGGGCGATCCATCCCTTCGATGCCAAGTGGAAGCTGCCGGTCTACGTCGCCAACTTCATCCTTATGGACTACGGCACCGGCGCCATCTTCGGTTGCCCTTCCGGTGACCAGCGCGACCTCGAGTTCGCCCGCCGCTACGGTTTGCCGGTGGTGCCCGTGGTGATGCCGAAGGATGGTGATGCCGAGAGCTTTGCCATCGGCGACAAGGCCTATGTCGATGACGGCGTGATGATCAACTCGCAGTTCCTCGACGGCCTCGATACGACGACCGCGTTCGACAAGGTGGCGAGCCGCCTCGAAAACCAGAAGCTCGCGCGCAAGCCCGTCGCGAGGCGCAAGGTCAACTACCGCCTGCGCGATTGGGGCATCTCGCGCCAGCGCTACTGGGGCTGCCCCATTCCCGTCGTGCACTGCGCGTCCTGCGGCGTGGTGCCGGTGCCAGCCAAGGACCTGCCCGTGCGCTTGCCGCAGGACGCGAGCTTCGAGGCTCCCGGCAACCCGCTCGACCGGCACCCGACATGGAAGCATGTCGATTGCCCGAGCTGCGGCAAGCCGGCCCGGCGCGAAACCGACACGATGGACACCTTCGTCGATTCGTCCTGGTATTATGCCCGCTTCACGGCTCCCGACGCGCAAACGCCCGTCGACGATGAGGCCGCAGCCTACTGGTTGCCGGTTGACCAATACATCGGCGGCATCGAGCACGCGATCCTGCACCTCCTCTACTCGCGCTTCTTCTTTCGGGCGATGGGTGAAACTGGCCACGCGCCCAAGGAGCTCCGCGAGCCGTTCGCGGCGCTCTTCACCCAGGGCATGGTCGTGCACGAAACCTATCGGCGCGCGGGCCTCGAGCCACCACAGTGGCTGTTGCCGAGCGACGTCGAAATCAGCGGCGAAGGCCCCGACAGAACAGCCATAGAAAAGGCGACCGGTAAGCCGGCCGTCATCGGCAGCATCGAAAAGATGTCGAAGTCGAAGAAGAACCTCGTCGATCCGGACGAGATCATCGGCCACTTCGGGGCCGACTGCGCACGCTGGTTCATGCTTTCCGACAGCCCGCCCGAGCGCGACGTGATCTGGACCGAGGCCGGTGTCCAGGGCGCGAGCCGCTTCATCCAGCGAATCTGGCGGCTGTTGGACGAGGTGCTCGCGCTCGAGGCCGGCGTGACGGGCGGCGCCAAAGAGCCGGCCCGCGATGCGCTCGAGCTGCGGCGCACGGTTCACAAAGCGCTCGACGGGGTCGGGCGCAACATCGAAATGCTCCGGTTCAACGTCGCGGTGGCGCAAATCTACGAGGCGAGCAACGCGCTTTCGGCGGCGCTCGCAAAGGCCGGAACCGCCGACGCCCGGTTCCACGCGGAGGCGCGCGAAGCCATCACCCTCATCGTCCAGATGATCGGGCCAATGATGCCCCACCTGGCTGAAGAGTGCTGGGCGCGGCTCGGAAACCACACCATGCTGGCGGAAACGGCTTGGCCGGTGGCCGATCCGGCCATGCTCGTTGACGATGAGATCACCATTGCCGTACAGGTCAATGGTAAACGACGGGAAGAGCTGAGAATCGCCAAGGACGCAAGTCGCGACGATGTCCAAAGGGCGGCTCTTGCGCTCGACTCGGTCGCAAAGGCGGTCGCCGGACGCGAGATCAAGAAGATCATCGTGGTCCCCCAGAGGATCGTGAATGTCGTTGTCTGAGACCAGCTCCAGGACGATGGCGACGAACCGGCGCCGGGCTTTCGCCGTTGCCTGCGTGGTCGCGGCCAGTTTCACACTGGCCGGTTGCGGCGGCAGCGGATTCCAGCCGCTCTATTCGTCGGTCACCGCGACGGGAGTGCCGGTCAGTGAAGCGATGGCGACCATCGACATCGCCGCGATCCCCGGACGCGTCGGCCAGCGCCTCAGAAACGAACTGATCTTCCGCACGACCGGCGGCGGCTATGCCGTCGAACCGCGCTACCGGCTCGACATTGCCATCCGCGAGTCGCTGCAGTCCATTCTCGTCGAAGTCGACGGCAACGCTCGAGGGCTCGTCTACCGCCTCGATGCCAACCTCCAGATCGTCGATCTCTCGACAAATCAGGTCGTCTTGAAGGACATCGCCTCGACGCGTGCGAGCTACGAGCAATTCAACTCGACCTTCGCCAACATCCGCGCCCGCCGCGACGCCGAGAATCGAGCGGCGGACGATATGGCGCAGTCCATCCGAACGCGCATCGCCGCGTTCCTCGCGCGCCCGGTCTAAGGGCAGGCCGCCGGGGCCGCAAGCCGCGGCCGGATGACCGGAAGCAATCCCATGACGTCCATCAAGGTCGGCGAGTTCGAACGTGCTCTCAAGGCCACGGGAGGCCTCGCCCGGGCCCTGCTCTTGCATGGTCAGGACGAGGGTCTCGTCGGCGAACTGGCGCAACGGGCCGCGCAACGGCTCGCCGAGTTGCATAACCCACAAGGCGAGATCCTGCGGCTCCAGGAGCAGGACCTCGCGGAGGAACCGGACCGAGCGATCGTCGAATTGCGGACGGTCCCGATGTTCGGGGGTCCGGTGGTGCTGCGCCTGCGCGCCGGCGCCCATCTCAAGCCGGAATTGGTCGACGCTCTGATCGAGGCGGCACAGGACGCCGGCGGCGTCGTCATCGAGGCCGGGGCACTCAAGAAGGACGCCAAGCTGCGCAAGCAGTTCGAGGCCGCGCCGAATGCGGCGGCCATCGCCTGCTATAGCGACACCGGCGCGGATCTCTCACGGCTCGTCGACGAGGTGCTCGGCGAGGCGGGCCTCACCATCGCGGCCGAAGCGCGCACCCATCTCGTCGACCTGCTCGGTGCCGACCGCGCCCTCTCGCGCAACGAGATCGAGAAGCTCGCGCTCTATGCCGACGGGCAGGCGGAGATCACGATCGAGGACATCGATGCGGTGGTGGGCGACAGCGCCGCACAGGCTGTCGACCGGGTGACCATGGCGGCGGCGAGCGGTGACGGGGCGCTCGCCATCCGTGAACTCGACCGTGCCATCGCCGCCGGGCAGGCGACCCAGACCATTCTCCTTGCGCTGCAGCGCCACATGCTGCGGCTGCAAGACCTCGCAATCGCGGTCGAGGAAGGTAAGTCGCCGGAGGTTGCGATCCGCTCGGCGCGGCCGCCGATCCACTTCGCTCTCCATTCCGACGTGTCTCGGCAGCTCAGACGCTGGCGTGGGCGATCATTGGAGCGCGGCTGCTACGTGGTCCAGAGGGTCATCGCGGATTGCAGGCGTACGCCGGCGCTCGAGGATGCCCTCGCCGCGATGGCGCTCGTGGAGCTTGCGCGGCTGTCGCAAGCAGGCACGTGAGGGCAGCCGGAGCCCGACAACCTCAGTCCGTCACGACCCGGATGAGGCGCTTACGCACGTAGTCGAGCTGATCGAAATTCCCGTAGCGGATGAGGAGAACACCGGTTTCCCCTCCCCCAGGCTTGATCTCCACCTTGAGCCCGAGGGCATCCGCCAGCTCCTGTTCCACCGATACCGTGTCGGCATCCTTGTCGCGCCGGCGGCGGCGCGGCTTTTCCGTCGTGTCGTCCATCGCCTGCACGAGTTTTTCCACCTCGCGCACGCTCAGCTCGCGCTCGACGACGAGGAGGGCCAATTCCAGTGCGTCGTCACGACCGACGAGCTGGCGGGCGTGACCCGCGCTCAGGGCATTGGAGAGGAGCATGGACTGCACCTCGTCCGGCAGTTTCAACAGGCGCAGGGTATTGGCGAGGTGACTGCGGCTCTTGCCGATCACCTGCGCAAGGTCCTCCTGGGTATAACCGTAGCGGCTGATCAACTCCCCATAACCCCGGGCTTCCTCGAGGGCATTGAGGTCAGCGCGTTGCACGTTCTCGATGATCGCGAGCTCGAGCACCTCCTGATCGTTCAACTCGCGCACGATGACGGGAACGGAATGAATTCCCGCGATCTGCGCACCCCGCCAGCGGCGCTCACCCGCAACGATCTCGAAGGTCGCCGCGCCGGGCGAGGAGGGGCGAACGATCAGCGGCTGGACGAGCCCCTTCTCGCGGATGGAATTGGCGAGTTCCTCCAGCTCCGCCTCCGGAAACGAGCGACGGGGGTTGAGCGGGCTCGGGGAGATCTGAGCGATCGGCACCAACCGCTGCTCGCCTTCCGGGGGCAGACGCACCGGGCCGTTCGCTGCTTCGCCGATGAGGGAAGCCAATCCGCGTCCCAACCGACCCGTCCGCTGTATCGTTGCCGACATCGCCTCATCTCCCCCAAGCTCGAAACGCTTCACACCGAGACCGCCATCCGGGCACCGATCCAGCAGCGCGGCGCCCCCCTTGACCGACCGCCCGTCACGCGGCGGCGTATTCGCGCTCGCGCTGGATGATCTCCGTTGCAAGTTCGATGTAGGACTGACTGCCGGAGCACTTGTAGTCGTAGAGAAGGATCGGCTTGCCGTGCGACGGGGCCTCGGCAATGCGCACGTTGCGCGGGATCATGGTTGCATAGACCTTGCTGCCAAAGAAATTGCGCACTTCGCGGGCGACCTCTTCGGAGAGATTGGTCCTGGCATCGTGCATGGTCAGGACGACACCGTGAATCTCGAGCCGCGGATTGAGCGTGGCGCGCACCCCGTCGATGGTGTCGCGCAACTGCGAAATCCCCTCGAGGGCAAAGAATTCGCACTGCACCGGAACCAGGACCGCCTGGGCCGCGACCAGGGCGTTGAGCGTCAGCGCGTTCAGTGACGGAGGACAATCGATCAGGATGTAGCTGAAGCGCTCCGCCACGGGGGCGCTCGACTGCGTCGCGATCAGCGCATTGATCGAATCCCGCAGCCTGTAGTTGCGGTTCTCCTCGTAGAGTATTTCACTCTCCAAGCCGACCAGGTCCCGGTTGGCGGTGACGACGGAGAGGTTCGGAACGGCGGTGCGCATCGCGGCCTGCTGGAGCGAGGCCTCGCGCATCAGGATTTCGTAGGTCGTGATCGTCCGCTCGGCATCCGGGATGCCGAGCCCCGTGCTGGCATTGCCCTGCGGATCGCAGTCGATGACCATGACGCGTTCGCCGATCGCCGCGAGCGCGGTCCCGAGGTTGATCGCCGTCGTCGTCTTGCCGACGCCGCCCTTCTGATTGGCAACGGCGATGACGCGGAGCCCCTTGTGGCCCATCATGGATTCGTTCGCGGTCACTGCGGCTCTCCCTTCAGCGGATGGAGATCCTCGATGGTGACGATCCGTCCGCCCGGATCCGTCACACTCGCTGCTCGGCCCATTGCGAAAGACCAACGCCGGCGGGCCACATCAACCTCGGCATCGAGCGTCGCCCCCTTCAACAGCACCGAGCGACCACGCGAGCCGACCAACGGCTGGCTCAAAGCCAAGAGCGCGTCGAGCGGTGCCACTGCCCGGGCCGTTACGACGTCGACCTCGGCACCGAAGACGCTCGTCGGGTCCTTCGCCGCCACCTCGATGCGCGTGTCGTGGACATCGACCTGCACACCCGTCTGGCGCGCGACGTCCCGAAGAAACGCGCACTTTCGCGCATTGCTCTCGACGAGATGAACACGCGAGAGCGAATCATCACCGAGAAGTATAGCAAGGACGAGACCCGGAAACCCGGCTCCACTTCCGATATCGACAATGGTGCGTGCGCCGGCAACGAACGGGGCCAGTTGAGCGCTGTCGGCGAAATGGCGGCGCCAGGCGTCAGCGAGGGTCTGAGGAGCCACGAGGTTCTTCACCGGCTGCCAGCGCTGAAGCAGGGCATGGTGGATTTCGAGGCGCTCAAGTGTTTCACGTGAAACAGGAAAACGCCGTGCGAAGCGGGCTCGATCCCAAACGCCGTCGTCCGCCATCGTCGTGACCTCGCCAAGAACCTCTGTTGGAATGCCTCGACGGGGGCTACGCGGCGCCCGCTCTGGCGCTGGAACGGCGCAGGCGGGCCAGCACCAGGAGAATGGCGGCCGGCGTCATCCCGTCGATGGCGATAGCCTGGGCGATCGTCGCCGGGCGCCAGCGGGCCAACTTCTCACGCACCTCGTTCGACAACCCCGGAACGCTGGCATAATCGAAGTCCTCTGGGATCACCACCGCGGCGTCGCGGCGGTAGGCCGCGACATCCGCGCTCTGGCGGTCGAGGTAAACCGCATAACGCGCATCGTTCGCGACACGCTCGCCAACCGTATCCGGATAGGCCGCGAGGTGCGGCCAGAGGCGCACCAGGTCGCGCCACCCGATCCCAGGCATGGCGAGCAGGTCGAGGGCGCCGCGCCGCCGCCCATCGTGATTGAGGTGCAGCCCGTGGTAGGCGGCCTCGTTCGGCGTCAGCGAGAGGCCCTGGAGATCGCGCGTCAGCTCCTCGCGCCGCATCTGGCGCTCGCGGAATCGCACCGCACGATCCTCCTGGACCAAACCGAGTTCGATTCCGAGCGGTGTGAGGCGACTGTCGGCATTGTCGGCGCGCAAGTGCAGCCGGTATTCGGCCCGCGACGTGAACATCCGATATGGCTCGGTCACGCCCCGGCCGACGAGATCGTCCACCAGCACACCAATGTAGGCGTCGGCTCGCGATAGCAGCAGGCGGGCCGATCCGCCCGACGCCGTGAGCGCCGCGTTGGCACCGGCCACCAAGCCCTGGGCAGCCGCCTCCTCGTAACCCGTCGTGCCGTTGATCTGGCCCGCGAGGTAGAGCCCCTCCAGTCGCCGCAGCGCCAGCGTCGGCGAAAGTTCGCGCGGGTCCACGTAATCGTACTCGATGGCGTAGCCGGGCCGCACGATGCGGGCCTGCTCGAGACCTGGGATCGTCGAAACGAAGGCTTTCTGCACGTCCTCGGGTAGAGACGTCGATATGCCGTTTGGGTAGACGGTCGGGTCGTCCAAACCCTCGGGCTCCAGGAAGACCTGGTGGCTTTCACGATCGGCGAAGCGGACGATCTTGTCCTCGACGGACGGACAATAGCGCGGACCGCGACCGACGACGTGGCCACCGTACATTGCCGAGCGCGACAGGTTGTCGGCGATGATGCGGTGGGTCTCGGCGGTGGTGTGGGTGATCGCACAAGCAATCTGCGGCGTGGTGATGCGATCGGTCATGAACGAGAACGGCTCGGGCGGATCGTCGGCGAGCTGTCGCTCGAGGCGATGCCAGGCGATGGTGCGGCCATCGAGGCGTGGCGGCGTTCCGGTCTTCAGTCGGCCCATGGCGAGACCGAGGCCTGCCAGGCGCGCCGCGAGTGCCCGAGACGGGACCTCGTCGACACGACCAGCCGGCACGCGCTGGTCACCGATGAGGATGACACCGTTGAGGAACGTTCCCGTGGTGATGACGACAGCGCGGCAACCGACATGCCGCCCATCCGCGAGGCGGACGCCCGCGATCCGGTCGCCGGCGACAATGAGATCGACCGCCTCGCCCTCCAGCACCTCGAGATTTGGGGTGGCCGAAACCGCAGCCTGCATCGCGCTTCGGTAGAGTGCACGATCCGCCTGGGTGCGCGGCCCCTGGACGGCCGGTCCCCGTGAGCGGTTCAAGACCCTGAACTGAATTCCGGCGCTATCGGCTACGCGGCCCATCAATCCGTCGAGGGCATCGATTTCGCGAACCAGGTGCCCCTTGCCGAGGCCGCCGATCGCGGGGTTGCACGACATCTCGCCGATCGTCGAAGCACGATGGGTGAGGAGCGCGGTCGCGGCGCCAATGCGGGCAGCCGCAGCCGCGGCCTCGACCCCGGCATGACCGCCCCCGATCACGATGACGTCGAAGCCAATGGCGCTCATGCTCTCTGGTTGCCTCGCTCTTGGATCGTCGTACGCCACAGGGCTCGACCCATCGGGACCCGGCGCACCATGCCGTGGAATGAGATAGGCGGGGCCCAGCGGCGAGGCAACCGCCGCATGCCAAACAGGTCCGCCTCCGGGCGACAGGGGCCGTCTCGGGACGGCCGCCCGCCGAGCCGGCCTAACCAGCACCGCTCACCGGCGACCAAGACCCCGAAATCGGGGCCGCAGGAGGCGTTGGAGACCCGCGGAATCCCGCCTTCGCATCCTCCAGCACCAGGAATCCCGTTGAATCGATTCAGGAATCACCAGATCGAAGCATCCCCAACATCAGGAATCCATCCACAACGGCCTCCCAGGCACCGGCCGGAGATGTTTCACGTGAAACATCGAGTCCGTCGAGTCACTTGCCGATGCAGAAGCCCGCGAAGATGCGATCTAGCACCCGCTCGACATCGGACTTGCCCACAAGGCGGTCAATGGCGGCAACAGCAGATCTCAGCTCCTCGGCCGCCAGCTCGGGTCGCACTTCGCCAGGTTGCCGGCTGGCCTCGGCTTCGAAGTCGCGCAGGCTCGCCACAGCGGCCTCGAGTTCTCGGCGGTGGCGGGCGTTGGCGATCAAGGCCGGCGCTGCGTCGCCGGCCGCCAACCGCTCGCGGCAGAGCTCGGTCAGTCGGGCCACGAGGTCGGTGATCCCGGCGCCCGTCACGGTCGAGATCGCCAGATCATAGTCGCCCGGCGGTCGAGCGGCGGGCCTACCGATGTCCGATTTGCTGATCACCCGCAGGACATGAGCTTGGCCGTGCCTCGGGCCCGTGTGCGTCGCATCGGCCCAGCTGGCAGCATGCTGGGAATCGGCCGGTTGCAGGAACACGACGATCTCGGCATCGGCCATGGCCTTGCGAGCCCTGCGGATGCCCTCGATCTCGATCGCGCCCGCGCCGTCGCGAAGGCCAGCCGTGTCGCTCACCCGCACGGCCATGCCCGCAAGATCGAGTCGCACCTCGACGATGTCGCGCGTGGTCCCCGGTTCCGGTGAAACGATTGCCACATCCCGAGCGGCGAGTGCGTTGAGCAGGGACGACTTGCCGGCATTGACCGGGCCGGCAATGACGATCCGCAGGCCGTCTCCAACCAACTCGCCCCGACGCCCATCCGCCAAGTTGGCTGCCATGGCATCGACCAGGCCAGCGGCGATCGCCCGCGCGTCCCCGAGCCAGGCGCTCGCCCCGACGTCGGCCTCGTCGGAAAAGTCGAGCCCGGCCTCGACCAGGGCCAGGGCATCCAAGAGCCGCTCGCGCCAGCCTTCGAGGGTCAACCGCATGTGGCCCTCGAGGTGGGCGAGCGCTTGTCGCCGCTGCAATTCGGTCTCGGCATCGATCAACGCGGCAAGCGCCTCGATGGCAGTCAAATCCAGCTTGCCGTTCTCGAAGGCCCGGCGGGCGAACTCACCAGGTTCCGCCAAGCGCAGTCCGGGGTCGCGGCCCAACACCTCCAGAACCGCCGCGATCACGGCTCGGCTGCCATGGACGTGCAACTCGATCACGTCTTCGCCGGTGAAGCTCGCCGGCCCGGTGAAGCCGAGTATCAGGGCCTTGTCCAGGGCAATGCCGCTTTCGGGATCTCGTAGTGTCGTCAAAATGGGAGAACGAACCGGAATCATTCGACGGGTCATTCGCTCGGCCACATCGAATGCCTGGGGGCCCGAGAGGCGCAGGATCGCTACCCCGGCTCTGCCCTGCGCGCTGGACAGGGCATAAATCGTCGTGCCACTCATCGCGACCGCTACAACTCCCGTTCATGGCTTGCGCCCGATCGTGGCGCTGCCGACTTGCGGTGCCGCCCTCGCCCCAAAACCGGTGCCGGTCGACTCCGACCGTTCCGAGAGGAGCCACACATGACCCGCAACCGTCTCGACCAATCAACCAGTCCCTACCTGCTCCAGCACAAGGACAACCCGGTTCACTGGTGGCCCTGGGTTCCCGACGCGCTCGAAACCGCCAAGCGCGAGGGCAAGCCCATCCTGCTCTCCATCGGCTATGCCGCCTGCCACTGGTGCCATGTCATGGCGCACGAGAGCTTCGAAAGCGAGGACATCGCGGCCCTGATGAACGAGCACTTCATCAACATCAAGGTGGACAGGGAGGAGCGCCCCGACATCGACCATATCTACATGTCCGCGCTCCACGCGCTCGGCGAGCACGGCGGGTGGCCGCTCACGATGTTCCTGACGCCCGACGCCAAGCCCTTCTGGGGCGGGACCTACTTTCCACCCACCGATCGCTATGGCCGACCGGGCTTTCCGAGGGTGCTGCGCGAGATCGCCCGGATTTTCCATGACGTGCCCGACAAGGTCGCAAGCAATGCGACAGCCATCCTCGGCCACCTCGAACAAGTCGCGCAGGGCCGCGAGACAGCTGGCGCAAGGGAACTGCCGGACCTGCGGCTGGTGGCGGACGTCGTGGGCAAGCTCGCCAGCGTCGTCGATCCCATCCACGGCGGCATTCAGGGCGCCCCGAAGTTCCCGCAATTCAGCTTTTTCTGGCTTCTGTGGACCGGGGCCATGAGGCTCGGGGATGCGACAGCCCGGCAAGCGGTGCTCACGACCCTGACCCACATATGCCAGGGCGGAATCTACGACCACCTCGCGGGCGGCTTTGCACGCTACAGCGTCGACGAGCGCTGGCTGGTCCCCCATTTCGAGAAGATGCTCTACGACAACGCGCTGCTGGTCAGCCTGATGACCGAGGTCTGGCGCGAAACGAAGGACCCGCTGCTCGAGGTGCGCGTGCGCGAAACCGTCGGCTGGTTGCTCGAGGACATGCGCCTTCCTGGCGGAGCCTTCGCCTCGTCCTACGATGCGGATTCCGAGGGCGAAGAGGGCAAATACTACGTCTGGCAGCGAGCCGAGATCATGGAAATCCTCGGGGCCGACGACGGCACTCTCTTCTGTGAGGCTTACGACGTCACCGCCGGTGGCAACTTCGAGGGATCGAACATTCTCAACCGGCTCATGCAACCCGAACTCGGCGATGCAGCCGATGAACAGCACCTCGCCGCACTCCGGGCCCGCCTGCTCGCCCGGCGCCGCGAGCGCGTTGCGCCCGGTTTCGACGACAAGGTTCTGGCCGATTGGAACGGATATGCGATCGCCGCCCTCGCAAGGGCCGGCCGCGCGTTCGAGGAGCCAACCTGGGTCCAAGCGGCGGAGGCGGCCTTCGCATTCATTCGCCGCGAGCTCGGCAATGTCGATGGCCCCCTGCTCGGGCATTCCTGGCGCGAAGGGCGCTGCACGACGTCGGGTGTTGCAAGCGACTATGCAGCTATGATCGAAGCGGCGATCGCGCTCCACGAGGTGACCGGCGCGGCCGAGCCGTTGGCGCATGCGCGTGCTTGGGTCGATGTGCTCGAAGATCGCTTCAAGCACGAGGCCGGTGGCTATGCCCAATCGGATCGGGAGGCCGCGGATCTCATCGTGCGGATGCGCAGCGCCCGCGACGATGCGACACCGAACGCGAACGCCATCATGGTCGGAGCACTCGTTCGGCTTTTCTCGATGACCGGCGAGCCGACCTACCTCGAGCGCGCGCGGTCCGTCGCCGAGGCCTTCGTCGGGGAACTCTGGGTCAACGTAAGCGCGCACACGGGGTTGCTCGCGGCGCTCGTCGAACTGGAACAACCGGCCCACATCGTGGTCGTCGGGCAGGGGGAGGGCGCCGACCGCCTCCTGCGAGCAGCGGTCGAGGGCTCGTTCCCGGGGGCGGTCGTCCAAAGGGCACCGGATGTGCAATCACTGGCTCGAGGGACGGCAATCGGCGAGGCGGGACGGCAATCGGAGACGAGTAGCGCGATTGCGCTCGTCTGTGTCGGTCCGACCTGCGCGCCGGCCACGACGAGCCCGCAAGCACTCTCGGAACTGCTTTCGAGGCTACGTCGCGGCTGAGTTGGGCGGTCCGCCTGACCCGTTCGCACGGATCAAGCGGTCCGAATGGCTCCTCAGCTCCAGCGCACGAGGCCGATCACGGCGGAGGCAACGTAGAACCCCTGGAGCAACAGGAACGACCAGCGATGATCGATGACCGCCCACGCGGCAAAGAGGCAGGACGACACCAGCAACAAGGCGAAGCCGAGCACCTCGTTGCCCGTGTTCGATGCGATCAAGAGTGCATAGGCCATCGCCAGAAGCGAACCCGAGACCTCGAACAGCGTCGTCCAACGTCTTGCATCCGTCGGCATCGTGCGGTTGCTCACTGCGAGCACCCTCAGGTGTTCATGCTGTCGAAGAAGTCGTCGTTGTTCTTGCGCTGGCGCAGCTTGTCGAGAAGGAACTCGATCGCCTCCATCAAGCCCATGGGGTTCAGGATGCGGCGCAACACGAAGGTCTTCTTGAGGTTGACCGGCGGAACCAGCAACTCCTCCTTGCGGGTGCCGGAGCGCGCGATGTCGATCGCCGGGAAGACGCGCTTGTCGGCAACCTTGCGGTCGAGAATGATCTCGCTGTTGCCGGTGCCCTTGAACTCCTCGAAGATCACCTCGTCCATGCGCGATCCGGTGTCGATGAGGGCCGTTGCGATGATGGTCAGCGAGCCGCCTTCCTCGATGTTGCGGGCGGCGCCGAAGAACCGCTTGGGCCGCTGCAAGGCATTGGAATCGACACCGCCCGTCAACACCTTGCCGGAGGAGGGAACGACCGTGTTGTAGGCACGACCGAGGCGGGTGATCGAATCGAGGAGGATCACGACGTCGCGCTTGTGTTCTACCAGGCGCTTGGCCTTCTCGATGACCATCTCGGAGACCTGCACGTGGCGTGTCGGAGGCTCATCGAAGGTTGAGGATACAACTTCCCCTTTCACCGATCGCTGCATGTCCGTCACCTCCTCCGGTCGCTCGTCGATGAGCAGCACGATGAGGTAGACCTCGGGATGGTTGGTGGTGATGGCGTGCGC
Organism: Hyphomicrobiales bacterium; assembly: GCA_016125495.1. Classification (NCBI taxonomy): domain Bacteria; kingdom Pseudomonadati; phylum Pseudomonadota; class Alphaproteobacteria; order Hyphomicrobiales; species Hyphomicrobiales bacterium. The sequence continues at coordinate 77,644 of WGLQ01000019.1, forward strand.
GATGTTCTGGAGCAGCACGGTCTTGCCGGTACGCGGCGGCGCGACGATGAGCGCGCGCTGGCCCTTACCGAGCGGCGCGACGATGTCGATGACGCGGCCCGAGAGGTCCTTGACGGTCGGATCCGGCAATTCCATCGGCATCCATTCGTCCGGATAGAGCGGCGTCAGGTTGTCGAAGTGGATCTTGTGTCGAACAGCTTCCGGGTCGTCGAAGTTTATGGTGTTGACCTTGAGGAGAGCAAAATAGCGCTCGCCCTCCTTGGGGCTGCGGATCTGTCCCTCGACAGTATCGCCCGTGCGCAAGCCGAAACGACGGATCTGACTCGGGCTGACATAAATGTCGTCCGGCCCTGGCAGGTAGTTCGCATCGGGCGAGCGCAGGAAGCCGAAGCCGTCGAGCAGGACCTCGACGACGCCGACGCCGGTGATCTCGATATCGCGGGCGGCAAGCTGCTTCAGAATGGCGAACATCAGCTCCTGCTTGCGCAGGGTGCTCGCGTTCTCGACGTTGACCTCCTCAGCGAAGCTCAAGAGCTCTGTCGGGCTCTTGGCCTTGAGGTCCTCAAGTCTCATCTGCTCCATGGGGAAGGCTCCGGTGTGCCGGGGAGGCGGAATCGTCGCGGGGTGGGACCCGATCGAGGGCAAAGGCGACGAATGGTGCGTGGGGAGGCGTCCGATGCGGACGAGGGCCGACTAACGCTCGGCGAGCCAGGAAACTCGGCTACCAAATCTATCGATAGCAGGAATCCGCGCGCGGCGAAAGGGCGAACATGCGGATCCGATCTGTGCGGTCGCCCGATCAGAAGGGGCGCACGACGGCGAGAACCACGATCACGATCATGATCAGCGTCGGTACTTCGTTGGCGATCCGATAGAAGCGCTGCGGCCGGCGGTTACGATCCGCCTCGAAGCCCTTGCGCCAGACCGCCAGAAAGCCATGGAACACGGTGAGCGCCACGACCGCCACGAGTTTCACGTGGAACCACCCGGCAGCGTAGTGCCCCGATGCCACCGCCGCCCAGAGCCCGAAGCCCCAGGTCGCCAGCATCGCCGGGTTCATGATCAGGCGCAGCAAGCGCCGCTCCATGATCTTCAAGGTCTCGGATAGCTCGCCGCCCGGCGATGCCGAGACGTGGTAGACATAGAGCCGCGGCAAATAGAGCAACCCCGCCATCCAGGCGATCACCGCTATCACATGGAGGGTCTTGATCCAGATCGGGTCGGGCATCGGCGCAGGCTCCGGGGAGGGGATCAGGCGGCGGTCCGGCGGACCCGCTCGACGAGCCGGGCCACGTTCTCGGGCGGTGTCTCGGGGACGATGCCATGGCCGAGGTTGAAGATGAACGGCCTCGCGCTTGCCGCCATAGCCTCCAGCGTCGCATCGATCCGGCGGTCGAGCGCATCACCGCCAACGACAAGCAGTAGGGGATCGAGGTTGCCTTGCACGATGCAATCGAGGCTCTCGAACTGCTCGTTGAGATCGCTCATGATCTCGAGGTCCATCGAGGTATCGCAGCCGTAGCCGTCGACGCCCGTGGCCAAGGCATAGTCATAGGCCGCCGGACCGGCGCCACGTGGAAAGCCGATGATGGGAATATCTGGATGGCGTTCACGTACGCCGGCGACGATGCGTTGTGTCGGGCGGACTACCCAGCGGGCGAACTCGCCGTCCGGCAGGCTGCCTGCCCAGGTGTCGAAGATTTGCAGCACGTCGGCGCCCGCCGCCACCTGGCCCAAGAGGTACTCGATCGAGCTTTCGGTGAGGATATCGATGAGCCGTGCGAAACCCGCCGGGTCGCGGTAGGCCCACAACCTGGCCGCTGCCTGATCCTTGCTGCCCCGTCCTTCGACCATGTAGGTCGCGACCGTCCACGGCGCGCCGCAGAACCCGATCAGCGACGTCCCGGCCGGGAGCGCCTCGCGAATGCGGGCAACCGTCTCGGCCACGATCGCGTATTTCGGCTTGGCCTTCGACGGATCGAGCACCGAAAGTGCGGCGGCCTCGTTGATCGGCTCCAGAACCGGTCCTTCGCCCTCGAGGAAGCGGACAGGCTGGCCGAGCGCATCCGGGACCACCAGAATGTCCGAAAAGAGGATCGCGGCATCGAAGCCGTAGCGACGGATCGGCTGCAGCGTCACTTCCGCAGCGAGCGTCGGTGCGTAGCAGAGATCCAGGAAGCTGCCGGCGCTCGCGCGGACCTGCCGATACTCTGGCAGATAGCGACCAGCCTGCCGCATGAGCCAGATGGGGGGTGGTCCAGAGCGATTGCCTGCAAAGGCGGCTCCGAGACCAGTGGCTGCGAGGTTGTCCACGTGTCGGCTCCCGAGTGAGGGCTCTTCAAAACTGAAATCCAGATCTGAAGTCTTACTGCAGATTTTGTTAGGCGGTGGAAAAGCGCAATTCCCGAGTTGCCGACAGAAGGTGCATGCAACCGATCCCTGCGCCTCGGGGCAAGGACGTTCTCACCCTCCGATTCCGGCTCCTGGACTGGATAGGTCAGATAAGAGGTGGTTTCCAGCACCTTGGCGCCCGACCGATGCACGGTGAGCAGTGGAGGGCTTGTTGACAGGTCGAGGAGTGCGGCCAAAGAAGGTTGCCAGGCACGCCGGTTTTCCAGCTAGCCTCGCACGGGCTGCATCCCGGACGTGGCTGTGCATGCCGCTGTGGGTGGGTGTGGGATCAGCGCCCGGCGCGTCGGCGGACGCCGCGGCACTGTGGACAAGAAAGCAGGCTTTCAACAGATGAACCAGGCCCCGCCGGAATTCATACATCTGCATCTCGTGTCGGACTCGACCGGCGAAACGCTGACCACGGTGACCAAGGCCGTCGTCGTCCAGTACCCGCGCGTCAGAGCCATCGAACACTTCCACCCGCTGGTCCGAAACCGCAAGCAGCTCGCGCGCGTGCTCCAGGAGATCGAGGCGGCACCCGGAATCGTGCTCTATACGATCGTGAACCCGGAGCTGGCCGGCGAACTGGAGCAGAGCTGCAAGCAGTGGAACATGCCCTGCGTCGCGGTGCTCGATCGGGTGATGCAGGTGTTCGAGGTCTATATCGGAGCGCCGAAATCGGAGACCGTCGGCGGGCAGCACATGCTGGACGCGGAGTATTTCCGCCGGATCGATGCGCTCAACTTCTCGATGGCGCACGACGACGGTCAGCTGCCCAGGGACCTCGACGATGCCGATATCATCGTCCTCGGAATCTCTCGGACATCGAAAACACCGACCAGCATCTACCTCGCCAATCGCGGCTACAAGACCGCGAACCTTCCGCTGGTGCCCGGCATCGAGGTGCCGGAGCGGCTGTTGCGGCCGACCCGAGCGTTCGTCGTCGGTCTCGTTGCGAGCGCCGACCGGATCGTGCAGATCCGTCGCAACAGGGTGCTGACGCTGGCCGACCGCAATCTCGAGGACTATGTCGACAAGTCGGCCATACAGGAAGAGATCGCCTACACGCGCCGCCTCTGTCAGCGCAATGGCTGGCCCGTGATCGACGTGACACGCCGCTCGATCGAGGAAACGGCCGCGGCCATCCTCAAACTGAAGTCGGACCGGGACGCCGGGCATGCGACCACACAATTGGACCGGGGCGTTGGCGATGACGATGCCTGAGCAAGCGGCGTTCAAGGATGCGCGGCCGCTGGTGCTGGCTTCGGGCAGTCGGGCGCGGCGGATGATGCTGGAGGGCGCGGGCCTCGTATTCGAGGTCGTGCCGGCGGACATCGACGAGGCTTTCCTTCGCGACAATTTCCTCGACGACAATCCGGGGGCTTCGGCCGGCGATGTGGCCGAGTTGTTGGCCCAGGCCAAGGCCGCCACCGTCAGCGAGGTCAGGCGCGGGACCGTCGCGGTCGGCTCGGATCAGGTTCTGGTTCTCGAAGGGCGACTGTTCGAGAAGCCGGGCGATATGGAGGACGCGGCCGATCGGCTTCTCGCGATGGCTGGAAAGACGCACGAGCTGCATTCGGCGGTGGCGATCGCGGTCGACGGTGTCGTCGAATGGAGCCATACGGAGGTTGCGTACCTCACCATGCGGCGCTTCGATGCGGCATTCGTCGGTCGCTATCTCGCCGCGGCGGGCCCGAGTGTTCTTTCAAGTGTCGGCGCCTATGCGCTGGAGCGCCACGGGCCACACCTCTTCGATCGGATAGACGGCGATTATTTCACCATTCTCGGCATGCCGCTGCTCGCCCTCTTGAAGCGACTACGGGAACAGTACGGGATCACCATCCGATGAACGATGGAAGGACCGCATGCGTCATCGGCTGGCCGATACTGCATTCGCGCTCGCCGATCATCCATGGTTACTGGTTGCGCCGCCACGCGATCGCTGGTTCCTACGTCAAGCATGCGGTCGCACCGGGCGAGTTGGCGGATTTCCTCTCGCGGATGGAAAACGACGGCATCGTCGGGGGCAATGCGACCGTTCCGCACAAGGTGGAGCTGCTGCGGCTCGCAGACGAGGCGAGCGAGGTGGCACGCACGATCGGGGCGGCGAACACGTTCTGGCGGGAGGACGGCAAGCTCCGTGTGACCAACACGGATGCCTATGGGTTCCTGGCGCATCTCGATGCCGAACAGCCCGGATGGCGCGGGCGCGACGAACCGGTCCTCGTGGTCGGCGCCGGCGGGGCGGCGCGCGCCGTCGTCCAGGCCCTGCTCACGGCCGGCGTTGGGCGGATCGTCGTTGCCAACCGATCGCCAGGGCGCGCCGAAGAGCTGGTTGCGCATTTCGGTCCGTGTGTCAGGGTCACCAATCTCCCCGGCATGCCGGAGGCGGCGAGCACCTGCGGTCTTCTGGTCAATACGACGACGCTGGGCATGGAGGGCAAGGGCGCGGAAGAAGGGGCGGAGGCTATGCAACTCCTCCTCGAGGCGGTCGGGCGGCTCAGGCCGGCGGCGATCGTCTACGACATCGTCTATGTACCGTTGCGCACGCGGCTGCTGGCGGCGGCGGAAGCGCGCGGTCTCGCAACCGTCGATGGGCTCGGTATGCTGCTTCATCAGGCAGTACCCGGCTTCGAGAGATGGTTCGGGGTGCGCCCGGTCGTCGATGAAGCGTTGCGAGAGCTGGTCGTTGCCGATCTCGCCGGGGATGCCGCGTGATGCGCGTTCTCGGTCTCACCGGCTCGATCGGGATGGGAAAGACGACTGCCGGGGCACGTTTCTCCGTCCATTCCATTTCAGTCCTCGAGTCCGACGCGGTCGTTCACGACCTCTACCGGGGGCGCGCCGTTGCGGCGGTCGAAGCGGCGTTTCCAGGGACGACGCGCGACGGGCAGGTGGACCGGGCTCGACTCTCGGCAGCGCTGCTGGACGCGCCCGGGCGCTTCGGCGTGCTCGAGAAAATCGTGCATCCGCTGGTGCTTGTCGAGCAGGCCCTGTTTCTGGAGCGCGAGTTCGCAAGAGGAGCGCGGGCCGCGGTGCTCGATATTCCCCTCCTCTTCGAGACTGGCCGCAGTGCATGGATGGATGCAACGATCGTGGTTTCCGCTCCGCTCGATGTGCAGCGCGAACGGGTGCTGGCGCGACCGGGGATGACGCCGGAGAAATTCGCCGCGATCGTCGCACGCCAGTTGCCGGACAGCGAAAAGCGACAGAGAGCCGACTTCGTGATCGACACCTCCGGAACGATCGAGGAGACGCATGCGCAAGTGGACGGCATCGTCGCAAGGCTGGAGGACATCTGCGGGACTGCCTATGATCGACACTGGCGGGTGATCGCGGAGCAGGCAGGGAGCGATAGGGGGGGCGGGGCATGAGGGAAATCATTCTCGATACCGAGACCACCGGGCTCGATCCGAGGAGCGGGGATCGGCTCGTCGAAATCGGCTGTGTCGAGCTGGTGAACCGCTTCCCGACCGGCGCGACCTGGCACGAGTACATCAATCCGGAACGGTCGATGCCGGAGGCCGCGTTCAAGGTTCACGGGCTCGGGGACGAGGTCCTCAGCGACAAACCCGTCTTCGCCAACGTGGCTGATGCCTTCCTCGATTTCATCGGGGACGCCACGCTGGTCATCCACAATGCACCCTTCGACATGGGGTTCATCAATCACGAGCTTGGAGCGCTCGGGCGCATTCCGATCGGTTCCGAACGGGTCGTCGACACGCTCGCTATCGCCAAGCGCAAGCACCCCGGGGCGCAGAACAATCTCGACGCGCTCTGCCGTCGATATCGGATCGACAACGGATCGCGAACGCTGCATGGCGCTCTGCTCGATGCACAGTTGCTGGCGGAGGTCTACCTCGAGCTGATCGGCGCGCAACAGGGGGCGCTCGATCTTGCGGCGTCGGCCAAGCGCACTTCAGCGGTGAGGGGTGTGACGAAGGTGCGCGTTCGTCCCGTGCCGCTCGCGCCGCGCCTCAGCGATGAAGAGGAGGCCGCGCATCGGGCATTCGTCGAACAACTCGGCGCTCATGCGCTCTGGTTCGAGAGGGGTCTGTTGGCGCGCCCAGTCGAAAAAGACTGAACGCGGGCCGTCACGGGGGCCACCCGGTTCGGGCGCCGCCTAGGCGGAACCGTTGGTCGGGTTCGCCGGCTGTTGGGCCGCTGCCTTGGCGAGATTGCGCTGATAGAGGCTCGTGAAGTCGATCGGGTCGATCAGAAGAGGCGGAAAGCCGCCTTCGCGGGTCAGGTCCGCGGCCAGCCGGCGGGCGAACGGGAACAGCAGCGCGGGGCACTGGATGAGCAGAACCGGCCGCAGTGCATCGTCCGGGATGTTGGCGAGCTGGAAGGCGCCGGCGTAGATGAATTCGAGATGGTAGAGCGTGCCGGCCTGCATCTGGGCGCTGGCGATCACCTGGAGCTGGCTTTCGAAGATGTTCTTTTCAATCGGTCGCGCGTTGACGTTGACCTCGACCCGCATCTTGGGTTGCTCGCTGGTCGTCTGCAACGACTTCGGCGCGCCCGGGTTCTCGAACGACAGGTCGCGGATGTACTGTGCGAGCACGCCGATCTGTGGACGCGTATCGGCACTCGCATCGGCTGAGCCCGGCAATCCGGCTCCTGTGTTCTGGTCGGCCATTGGTTCCTCGCCCTCGGGGCCACGGGTGACCGGCGAGCTAGCATGCGGGCGCGCGCGCCGCAACCGCGCCAGGGGCCATCACACAAGAGGAGCCGGGAGAACGAGCCACCGGCAATCAGGTGGGCGGACAGGTTCAGGGCTGCTCACCATCACCCGTCGACCATGGGGAGCGAGCCGCGGGTGTTGTTCGGTGGGTTTGCGATGAACCCTTGGCCTCGGGCCCCGATGTCGGCGTCACGTCGCGGAATTCGCCGTCGATGACCTTGCCGGGTGACGTGGAGCCGGTGGACGGGCGGGCGTTGTCGGCATTGCTGCGGCCCCGGCTCGAACCATGGCCGGGCGGCGGGCCCCATGCCTTCTTGCCTTCGGGAGCGCGTGCCGGCGAAAAGGTCGCGATATGCATGCGTTTCGCGAGCCACGTTGTGATGCGGCGACCCAGCCACACGCGGACCCAAGGCACGAAAAGGAGCAGCCCGACCGTGTCCGTGACGAAGCCGGGCGTCAGCAGCAGCGCGCCCGCCAAAAGAATGCAGACCCCGTCACGGATCGCCTCGACGGGCTCCTGACCCTTGGTGAGCGCCGCATTCGCCTTGCGCAGCACCTCGAGACCCTGCGCGCGCAACAGGAACGTGCCCAGCACGGCCGTCAACACCACCAGCGCGATGGTTGCGGGGATGCCGATGAACGAACCAACCTGCAGAAGCAGGGCGATTTCGACGATCGGCACGATCACGAAGGCGGCAAGGATCAAGAAGCCCATGACTCTCACTGTTTCCGGGTGGTGGCATTGCGCAATCCAACCCGCCATGCCGCAGCAATGCGGTTGGCTTGACCGTTGCGATCGCCTAGTGTCTCTGAGCCCCAATCTGGCCAATGGATCATGTCACGATGCCCTCGTGGGGGTGGCGCGGCAACAGCCTGATCACATATAGGGGCTAAGGCGGCGTCCACCATCCTACCCTCAGTGCGAGAAGACGAGAACGATGAACGGTTCACTCGATATCGGCACTCTGCTGTTCCTGGTGCTGGCGGTCGTGATTTTCTTGCGCCTGCGCAGTGTGCTCGGGCGGCGAACCGGCAACGAGAGGCCGCCGATCGACCCCTATGCCCCGCGTGAAGCCGCACGGGCTCCGAGGGATAGTGAAGACAACGTCGTGCCGCTGCCGCGGTCGGGTCAACCCGAACCGCAGGCGACCTATGGGCGCGAAGATACGCCCGAGGATCTCATTCGCGATTTCATGCCGAACGGGGGCGCGATCGCCGCCGGGTTGCTGGAGATCGCCAAGTTGGATCGCAGCTTCGAGCCCAAGCATTTCCTGCAAGGCGCGCGGACTGCCTACGAGCTCATTGTGACCTCGTTCGCCGAGGGCAACCGTAAGATGTTGCGCCAGTTGCTGAGCCCGGAAGTCTTCCAGGGCTTCGACCAGGCCATCAGCGAGCGCGAGAAGCGTGGTGAGGTGGCGGATACCAACTTCGTCGGGATCAACAAGGCCGATATCGTCGAGGCCGAACTGCGCAATCGAACCGCGCAGATCACGGTGAAGTTCGTCAGCCAGCTCATCACCGCCATCCGCAATCGGCAGGGCGACGTGGTCGACGGCGATCCGAGCCAGGTGCGCGAAGTGACGGATATCTGGACGTTCGCGCGTGACCTCGGTTCACGGGATCCGAACTGGAAGCTGGTCGAGACACAGGCCGCCAATTGACGAGCGCGCCGCCAGTGAGATCGGTCACCACGGCGTTGTGTCAGCGGGAGGCCGGGTCCAATGATCGCAAGGTCGAGGGACCCGCCCTAGGGATGTCGGTTTGGCTGGCTGCCTCGCTCCGCATCGTTCTCGTCGCTGGTTCGATTTTGCAGTTCGGGGTCTCGGAGGCCACTGCCTTGACGAACGAGGAGGCACCCGCCGTTGCCGTGGCGGCCGAGACCGGACCGCTCGTTCCGGTTGCCTTCAACCAGGTTCGGGGCTGGGACGAGGAGGACCACGCGGAGGCATTCGCGGCGTTCCGGCAAACCTGCCGCTCGGCCGTCGCGCGCGCAAGACGCGGTGGACCGGCGCTTGGTCGGGGGGTAGCCGCAGGGTTGGCCCGAACCTGCCGGTTGGCGCATTCCGTGTCCGGACGACCGGACCGGCGCACCGCGCGGCGGTTCTTCGAAACGCATTTTCGCGCCTATGCCCATGCCTCTGACGCAACAGGTCTCCTTACCGGGTATTACGAGCCGGTTCTGAGGGCTTCGCGAACGGTGAGCGAACGGTTCCGTTATCCGTTGTTGCGGCGACCGAGCGATCTGATCGACCAGGTGCCGCACACGCTGCGCGGTCACCATGACGGCAAGCTGACGGCCGGTCGTTGGTCGGGCGGGTCGATCGTGCCCTATTTCACCCGTCAGGAGATCGAGGAGGGGGCGCTGTCCTCGCGCGGCCTCGAATTTTTCTACCTCGAAGACCCGATCGAAGCGTTCGTGCTGCACGTCCAGGGCTCCGGCGCATTGCGCCTCGAAGACGGCAGCGTCGTGCGGGTCCACTACGACGGCAAGAACGGCCACCCCTACACGTCGATCGGCGGCCGCATGGTGGCCGAGGGTCATCTCACCCGCGACGAGGTGACGCTGGAGAGCATCGCGAGCTGGCTCCGAGCGGACCCCGAGCGCGGGCAACGGATGATGTGGGAGAACCGATCCTACATCTTCTTTCGTGAACTCGGTCCTACGGAAGGACGCAAGGGGGCGCTCGGCGCTCTCGGCGCGCCGCTTTGGACCGGGCGAAGCCTCGCCGTCGATGCCGGGCGGTATGCCCTCGGGTTGCCTATCTTCGTCGCCAGCCAGTCCCTTCACGATCCGGTCACGCGGGCGCCCTTTGCCAGACTGATGGTCGCGAGCGATGTCGGCTCGGCGATCAAGGGTTGGCAGCGGGGCGATATCTATTGGGGCAGCGGCGAGGCGGCGGGGCTGCTCGCTGGAACGACGGCCCACCAGGGCCGGTTCGCGATCCTCTATCCCAGGGGAAGCCGGCCCCCGGCACCTCAGCGGCCATGACGTCCGGCCGGCGGGAGCGCACGCGAAAGCTCTCGGAGCGCGAGACGGCACTGTGGAGCGAGTTCGTGCGTAGCGTCGCGCCCTTGACGCGATCGCATCGGCACGATGGTCCCGAGCCAGGAGCGGACGGGGAACGCCCGATACCGGAATCGAGGCACCATGCTGGCGAGCAACCGGCCGCCACGAGCCCGGCGCAAGCTTCGGGCGCAAAGCCCGGACCGGCCCGAGAGCGCGAGGCTCGAGTTCGACCCGCCGGCGTCCAGACGACACACGCCACGAACCCAGGACCCAAGCCGGCTGTCACGCAGCCATTCGATGCGCGCAGTGCCCGCCGCCTCGCGCGCAAGCACCTCGAGATCGACGCCGTGCTCGATCTGCACGGAATGCGCCAGCAGGAGGCGCACAACGCGCTGCGGCATTTCCTCGGCGAGGCGCATCGCAGGGGCCACCGTTTCGTCAAGGTGATCACGGGCAAGGGCGGACCGGCGGGTGAGACCGGGGACGTAGGTCGCGGCAGCGGCGCGAGCGAGGTGCGACGCGGCGTGCTGAGGGAAATGGTTCCGCGCTGGCTCGAGGAAGTGGCGCTTCGCCAATTCGTCGTCAGCTACACGTCGGCCGGGCGGGCGCATGGCGGCGAGGGCGCGCTCTACATCCACGTTCGCCGGGCGGGCCGCTCCTGAAGGCTGCGGCGGCCCGGGGAACGTGGAAGCCGAACGCGCCGGCCTCAGAGGATGAAGCGCGAGAGATCTGCGTTGCGCGCGAGATCACCGACATTCTTTTCCACGTAGGCGGCATCGACCGTGACGCTCTCGCCGTTGCGGTCGGCCGCATCGAAGCTCAGGGCTTCGAGCACGCGCTCGAGCACGGTCATCAGGCGCCGGGCGCCGATATTCTCCACCGAAGCGTTCACCGCCACCGCGACATCCGCGAGAGCGTCAATTCCATCCTCTGTGAACGTCAGTTCCACGCCTTCGGTGCGCATCAGCGCCGTGTACTGCTTGATGAGGCTGGCGCGTGGTTCCGTCAGGATGCGTTTGAAATCCGTCTTGTCGAGGGCACGCAGTTCAACGCGGATTGGGAGCCGGCCCTGCAATTCGGGCAGGAGGTCGGAGGGGCGCGAGACGTGGAAGGCGCCGGAGGCGATGAAGAGGATATGATCGGTGCGTACGGGGCCGTGCTTGGTGGCGACGGTGGTTCCCTCGATCAGCGGGAGGAGATCGCGCTGCACGCCCTCCCGGCTGACATCGCCGACGCGCTCGGAGCGGGCGCAGATCTTGTCGATCTCGTCGAGGAAGACGATGCCATTGTTCTCCACGGCGCGGATGGCTTCCTGGACGATCTGTTCCTGGTCGACGAGCTTGTCGGACTCCTCGGCGATCAGGACTTTGTAGCTTTCGGCGACCGACATGCGTCGACGCTTGGTGCGTCCGCCGAGGGCCTTGCCAAGCATGTCGTTGAGGTTCGCCATCCCGATATTGCCGCCGGGCATGCCGGGAATGTCGAAGCCCCCGAAGGGGTTGCCGCTGTCGACGATCTCGACCTCGATCTGGCGGTCGTCGAACTCCCCGTCGCGCAGGCGCTTGCGGACATGGTCGCGCGTTCCGCCGCGCGCCTCGGGACCGGCGAGCACCTGGAGGACGCGCTCCTCGGCATTGAGATGCGCCTGGGCCTGCACGCTCTTGCGCTTTTCGTCGCGCACGAGGCCTATGCCGACCTCCACGAGGTCGCGCACGATCTGCTCGACGTCACGACCGACGTAGCCGACCTCGGTGAATTTGGTCGCCTCGACCTTGAGGAACGGCGCGCCGGCGAGGCGGGCAAGGCGTCTCGATATCTCCGTTTTGCCGACACCGGTCGGGCCGATCATCAGGATGTTCTTGGGGAGAACCTCCTCGCGCATCTCGCCTTCGAGCTGCTGGCGGCGCCAGCGGTTGCGCAGCGCGATGGCCACGGCGCGTTTGGCGTCCTTCTGGCCGATGATGTAGCGGTCGAGCTCGGAGACGATCTCGCGGGGGGAAAAACTGGTCATGTCAAGCAGGGCTCGCGGTGGGAACGTGTTGCATGATGAGGACGCCGCTGGTGCGACCCTCGAGGCTGGCTATGGGTGCAAACCCCGCCTTGCGGTAGGCGCGCACGGCGCGGAGGTTTTCGGGGTCGGGGTCGATGAGGACGGTGGTGTGCCCCTCCGCCCGGAGCATCGCGACGAAGTCGACGAGAGCTGCCGAGCCAATGCCCCGACCGAGATCGGCGGTGTCCGCTATCGAGAGGTCGACGCCGACCGCTTCGGCCGGCACGAGGGAAAGCCATGGTTCGCTCACCGTCCAGCCCGCGTCGATCTGGTCGGCGATCGACCAGACCTGGATGTAGCCGACGTCACGGCCGTCGATGGCGAATATGAAGGGGCGCGTGCTGTCACGTCCCTCGATCATTTCACGGATATGGGCGACCTCCTCGGCGGGGTCACCCCACCATTGCTGCCAATGCGGCCTGGCGATCCATTCGGCGAGCACCGGCAGGTCGCTGGCCGTGACCGGGCGAATGCCGATGTCGTAGGTCGGCTCAGACGTCACTTTGGAGGCTTTCGATGACGACGTTTTCGTTCGTATAGACGCAGATGTCGGCGGCAATCCGCATGGCGCGACGCGCGATCTCCTCGGCATCGTGCGAGCTGTCGATCAGCGCCCTGGCGGCGGCCAGCGCATAATTGCCGCCCGAGCCGATGCCCATGACGCCGCCGGTCGGCTCCAGCACGTCGCCGGCGCCGGTGAGGACGAGCGTGTCCTTGCGGTCGGCGACCAGCATCATGGCCTCGAGACGGCGCAGGAATCGATCGGTGCGCCAGTCCTTGGCGAGTTCGACGGAAGCGCGGACCAGTTGGCCGGGATACTGCTCCAGCTTGGCCTCGAGGCGTTCGAAGAGGGTGAAGGCATCGGCCGTCGCGCCGGCAAAGCCCGCGATGACACTGCCCTTGGCGAGGCTGCGCACCTTGCGGGCATTGGCCTTGACGATGGTCGGGCCGATGCTGACCTGGCCGTCGCCGGCGATGACGACGTGGCCGGCCTTGCGGACGGTGACAATGGTGGTGGCGTGCCAGCCCGGCGAACCGGCCCCGGCGATGCTTCGATCGGTGGTTTCCATGTCCGGGAGATATCGGCTGGAGGCGGTCGAGTTCAAGGGGCTGCCCGCAACGCTTTGCGGGCGGCGCGCGATGCTGCTAGACCGCGCACGATGGCCGTCCGGTGCGACCGGCTGTGGCGTGTGGACGTTCGGACGGGCGAGGTGGACGATGGGTGCAGCCAGAAGCGCTGAGATCACGCGCAAGACGAGGGAAACCGAGATCGCCTGCAAGATCGATCTCGATGGCAGCGGTCGTTCGAAGATCGAGACCGGGGTCGGTTTCTTCGATCACATGTTGGACCAGCTCGCGCGCCACGGTCTCATGGACATCGAGCTGACGGCCAAGGGCGATCTCCACATCGACCAGCATCACACGGTCGAGGATTGCGGCATCGTCCTCGGCCAGGCCTTTGCAAAGGCCCTCGGCGACAAGGCGGGCATCACACGCTATGCCGATGTCCACCTCGTCATGGACGAGGCGATGACGCGCGTCGCGGTGGATGTCTCCGGCAGGCCCTATCTGGTCTGGGACGTGACCTTCGGGCGCGACAAGATCGGGACCATGGACACCGAGCTCTTTCGCGAATGGTTCCAGGCCTTCGCGCAGAACGCCGGGATCACGCTGCACGTCGCCAATCTCACCGGTGAGAACAACCACCACATCGCCGAGACGTGCTTCAAGGGTTTGGCGCGGTGCCTCAGAGCGGCGGTCGCGATCGACGAGCGGCAGGCTGGTCGCGTGCCTTCGACGAAGGGCACGCTCCAGGGTTGAGCGGGGACGGAACCGGGGCGGGAGGCGGAGCGCATGAAGACGTTCACCGTTTACGAGCCGACCGGCAACGGGCGCGACGCCATGGCGCGGGCCGAGTCCTTCGTGCTGGTGAGCGAGGGGTTTTCCTGGTTCGCCTTCCTGCTCGCACCGGTCTGGGCGATCGCCAACCGGGCGTGGCTGGTGCTCGTCGGGGTCATCGCGGCGGCGATCGGGATCGAACTGCTGCTCCAAGCGATCGGTGTCGCCGAATGGGCGCGGGGCTTCGCCGGGCTGTTGGTCAGCCTGCTGATCGGCCTCGAGGCGCCGAACCTCTTGCGCTGGACCCTCGAGCGCAAGGGCTACCGTGAGGCCGGCATGGTCAGCGGCGCCGACCGGGCGCTGTGCGAGCTGCAGTTCCTCGAGGCCTGGGCCGCGGGGCTGGAGCGCGGGGGCGCTGGCCGGGAGGATGGTCCGCAGGTGTTCCGTGGCGGCCACGCCAGTGTGACGATCCAAGGCTCCGGGGTGGCCGGCTGATGGAGCGGGTGGTCATCATCGACTACGGCTCCGGCAACCTTCATTCGGCGGCCAAGGCGTTCGAGCGGGCGGCCCGCGAGAGTGGCGCGGCGGTTTCCATCGAAGTGAGTGGACGCCCGGATGCGTTGGCGCGGGCCGACCGTGTCGTGCTGCCGGGGGTCGGGGCGTTCGGCGATTGCCGCGCCGGGCTCGATGCGGTGCCGGAATTGATCGAGACGCTGGAGGCGCGCGTCATCGCGGGCGGGCGGCCTTTCCTCGGCATTTGCGTCGGTATGCAGCTCATGGCGACGCGCGGGCGTGAACATGGCGAGCACGCCGGGCTCGGCTGGATTGGCGGCGAAGTGGTCGCGATCGAGCCGGCGGACCCGGCGCTCAAGATCCCGCACATGGGCTGGAACACGCTCACGAGCCTGCGTCAGCATCCGGTGCTCGAGGGCATCGCGACCGGGCCGAACGGGCTCAACGCCTATTTCGTGCACTCGTTCCACATGCGGGTGGCGGCGCGCGGGGACGTGCTGGCCGAGACCGATTACGGCGGGCCGATCACCGCCATGGTGGCGCGCGACAACCTCGTCGGCACCCAGTTCCACCCGGAAAAAAGCCAGCGGCTCGGGCTCGCGCTCATCGCGAACTTCCTGCGCTGGCGGGTGTGAGGGGGGCTAGGCGACCGCCAACTCAACCGAAGAGGTCGAGCTGGCCGGGGATCACCCAGCGGCCGGTGCGCCGGTGGCTCTCGAACCGGGTGGTTGCGACGCGCTGCGGATAGAGGGCGGCGAAGATGCGCCGGGCGTGTTCGTAGCTCGCCGGATGGCGGCGGAACTCGATGATCTCGTAGATGCGGCGGCGGTCGACGTCGTAGCGCTCGGCGAGCCGCTGTTTCGGAAGGCCCAGCCAATGGGCGATCCAGATCACCACGGCCTGGCGGTAACCGATGCGCCGGCTCGCCCGCTGTATCACCGCCGGTCTCCCGCCAGCTGCCGCGGAGCCAGCCTCGAACGAGATGCGTTGGTCGCGCGCGGAGCCGCCGATCGGGGTGCCATCATGACCGTTCGCTGCAAGTGACAAGTGGGGCGCTCCGTGCCAAAGAGCCCGCCATGAGGCTCTATCCTGCCATAGACTTGAAAGACGGCCAATGTGTGCGCCTGCGCCAGGGCGACATGGCGGCCGCGACCGTGTTCAACGACGATCCGGCGGCGCAGGCTCGGGACTTCGAGGCGTTGGGTTTCAGCTATCTCCACATCGTCGATCTCAACGGTGCTTTCGCGGGAGCGTCCGTCAATCGGGCGGCGGTGGAGGCGATCCTCGCCACGGTGACGATGCCGGTGCAACTCGGGGGCGGCATCCGCGACATGGCCGGCATCGAGGGCTGGCTCGAGAAGGGTGTCGCGCGGGTCATCCTCGGTACCGTCGCGGTGAAGGACCCGGAATTGGTGCGTCAGGCCTGCAAGCGGTTCCCGGGGCGCGTGGCTGTCGGCATCGATGCGAGGGACGGCTTCGTTGCCGTCGAGGGGTGGGCCGAGGCGAGCACGCTCGGGGCGGTGGAGCTGGCAGCGCGTTTCGCGGATGCGGGGGTCGCCGCTATCATCTACACCGACATCGCTCGGGACGGCCTGCTCCGGGGGCTCAACTTCGCGGCGACGGCAACGCTGGCTGCCACCACGCCGATCCCGGTGATCGCCTCGGGTGGGTTCGCTTCCCTCGCCGACGTCGAAGCGCTGCTGCGTCCGGAAAACGCCAAGCTCGACGGGGCGATCGTCGGGCGCGCGCTCTATGACGGGCGCGTGGACGCGAGGGTGGCCCTGCGACTGGTGGGGGAGCGAAACCGGGGGAATCACTCATGAATTTGCCGACGGTCGCCCTCATCTACGCCTACTGGCCGAACCAGCCTTTCGGTGTCACGTGGTGTGATCTGCCGTGGGCGATCCGCTCGGCCGGCTTGCCGGAGCGGCTGACCAAGGCCGGTCACCAGGTGGTCGAAAGTGTCCTCATGGTGGAGGACGAGAGCCCGGAGGAGCTGCGCGCCGGCTTTCGGTTGGCGGGCCAGATCGCGGAGGAGGTGCGCAAGGCGCGGGCGGCCGGCGAACTGCCGGTGATCCTCTGTGGCAGCTGTGCGCTGGCGGCGGTCGGTGGGGTCGCGGGGCTCGGCGCGGACTGCGGAATCGTGTGGCTCGATGCGCATCCGGACATGAATACGCCCGAGACGACCACGAGCGCGCTGCTCGAGGGCATGGCGTTGGCGGTGGCGACGGGGACGGCTTGGCGCGCGATGGCGCGCGAGCATGCCGGGCTCGAGCCCGCGAGCCTCGGGCGGACGGTGCTGGTCGGGGCGAGAGACATCGAAAGGGCCGAGGCCGAGACGTTGCTTTCGGCCGGGGTGCCGGAGACGAAGGAGGCAGGTGTGGTCCTGGCGCGGCTCGCCGGAGCGCAACAGGTCTACGTGCATCTCGACATGGACGTGCACGATGCGCTCGCCGTGCGCAGCAATGCGTTCGCGGTGGAGGATGGGCCGGATGTCGCGACCGTCCGCGAGATCCTCACGGCCATCGACGGGCTCGGCGCGCTGGCCGTGACGGGGCTCGATCCCCAGGCCGAGGATGCCGAACGGGCACTCGAGATCGCCATCGAGCATATCGCCGCCGTGGCGGCAGGCTGGAGGGGCGAATGAGCCTCAAGGCGCGGGTCATTCCCTGCCTCGACGTGAAGGACGGGCGGGTCGTCAAGGGCGTCAATTTCGTCGATCTGGTCGATGCCGGCGATCCGGTGGAGGCTGCGGCCGCCTATGATGCGGCTGGTGCGGACGAGCCTTGCTTCCTCGACATAACCGCGAGCCAAGAGCGGCGCGGAACTCTCATCGACATCGTGCGGCGGACGGCGGAGCGTTGCTTCATGCCGCTGACCGTCGGTGGCGGCGTTAGGGCGCCCGAGGACGTCCGTACCCTTCTCAATGCCGGCGCCGACAAGGTTTCGATCAACACGGCGGCCGTCAAGGACCCGGTGATCGTCGCGCGGGCGGCGGAAAAGTTCGGTTCGCAGTGCATCGTCGTCGCCATCGACGCCAAACGCGTCGCCGGGGGTGGCGGGCAGGACGGCGGCGGCATGGCTGGTCGCTGGGAGATCTTCACGCATGGCGGACGCACGGCGACGGGGATCGATGCCGTTGAATTCGCCCGCGAGGTCGTGCGGCTCGGAGCGGGGGAAATCCTGCTCACCTCCATGGATCGGGACGGCACGCGCGCGGGATTCGATCTGGAGCTGACCCGGACGGTGGCGGAGGCGGTCGCGGTGCCCGTGATCGCCAGCGGCGGTGTCGGAACGCTCGAGCATCTCGCCGAAGGAGTTCTCGTTGGCAAGGCGAGCGCGGTGCTCGCGGCCTCGATCTTCCATTTCGGTCAGCATTCGATTGCGGAGGCCAAGCGGCACATGGCGGCTCGTGGCATCCCGGTCCGTCTCGACGGCCTGGCGGCATACGACGGTGGCCGGGTTGGCGCTGACACGGGGGTGGCACATGGTGCTTGAGGGCGAGCGAGCCGACATGGGCGCCGAAGTGCTCGTCTCGCTCGCGGCAACCATCAAGGCAAGGCGGGGGGAAGATGCTTCCCTGTCCTACACCGCGAAGCTGCTCGCGGCCGGGCCCGCGCGCTGTGCCAGGAAACTCGGCGAGGAGGCCGTGGAATTGCTCGTGGCGGCGCTCAGCGAGGACGACGAACACGTCAAAGCGGAAGCTGCCGATCTTTTGTATCACTTGCTCGTGCTGCTCGAGGCGCGCAATATCCCGCTCTCCGACGTGCTCGACGTGCTGGCGGCAAGGGCCGGCACCTCGGGGATCGCGGAAAAGGCGGCACGCAAGGCGAGCGAATGAGCAGGCGCCGCGGTTCTTCCAGAAGGCCGGACAAGATGCCGTCCCGCGTTGCGCTCGATTTTTCACCCTACTCGCGCTTCACGCGCGGAGAGTGGGCGCGACTTCGGGCGGACACGCCCATGACGCTGGACGAGGCCGACGTCGAGATGCTGGCGGGTCTCAATGTCCAACTGTCGATGGACGAGGTGATCGATATCTACCTGCCGATCTCGCGCCTCATAAACCTTTACGTCCGCGCCTCTCAGGACCTGCATTCCGTGACCTCGCTGTTCCTCGGCAAGACGAACGGCGATGCCGGTAATGTCAGGCGGAACAACCACAAGATGCCCTTCATCGTCGGGCTCGCCGGCAGTGTCGCCGTCGGCAAGAGCACGACGGCGCGCGTGCTGCAGGCGCTGCTTTCGCGTTGGCCGGACCATCCGCGGGTCGATCTGGTCACGACCGACGGCTTCCTGCTGCCAAATGCGGAGCTGGCGAGGCTCGGGCTGATGGAGCGGAAAGGTTTTCCAGAGAGTTTCGACGGCGGGCGGCTGATCAACTTCGTCGCCGACGTCAAGGCGGGGCGACCCAACGTGCTGGCACCGGTCTATTCGCATTTCGACTACGACATCATCGCGGGCGAGCACATCATCGTCGATCGACCCGATATCCTCATCGTCGAGGGCCTCAACGTCCTGCAGCCGGCCACGCTTCCGCGTGCCGGCGACGCGGTGCCGTTCGTCTCCGATTTCTTCGACTTCTCGATCTACATCGACGCCGACGAGGCGCTGATCGGGCGCTGGTACATCGAGCGGTTCCTGCGGCTCCGGGAGACGGCGTTCCGCGATCCCGCCGCTTATTTCCATCGCTATGCCCACCTCAACGACGAGGAGGCCTACGAGACGGCCAAGGGCATCTGGGAGCGGATCAACCTCAAGAACCTGGTGGAGAACATCCGGCCGACGCGCATGCGAGCCGATCTCATCCTGCGCAAGGGCGAAGGGCACCGGGTGGAAACGGTGATGCTCCGCAAGCTCTGAGACGGCGGGGGGCTCGACACAAGGGAGGCGTAAAATGCGAAAGGGCCGGCGGTTGCCGGCCCTCAGCGCTGTTCTCGGTCCGGATCGCTCGAAATCACGATCCGGATGGACGTGGACGCCTCCTTGCCCATTGCTGCTGCGCCTTCAGGATCGACAACGACATGTCGATCATGAAGGCCTGCTGCCGCAGGAAAGCCGCCAGAGGAGAGTTCTTGATGGCGGATTCGTAAACCTGGATTTGGTTCTCCACCATGCTTCCCACGGCGGCGTCGACGTCCTTGGGCAGTCTGCCGAACTGCTTCAAGAGCTGTTCGGGCTCGGAGATGAACCGCAGCAACTGGGCTGCACCGGCCGTTTTCTCGCCCGCCGCTCCGGCCGGATCACCTGCCGCCGCGCTCACCTTGCCGGAAGCGGCGAGGCGCGAGGAGGCAGGCATCGATTTGAGCGGTCGGCTGGGTAAGTGGTCCGAAGAGGACTTCTTGGCCGAACCCTTTCCGGCGGCCTTGGCGACGGTGCGCTTGGCGGGTGCACGGCCGGCCGTCGGCTTCTTGGCCGGTGCCTTGGCCGCCGCACGGGCCGGTGCCTTGGCCGCAGCCTTCGTTGCCTTGGCGGCAGGCTTCTTTGCGGCCGGGGCGGCTGCCTTGCGTGCCGGAGCGGCCTTGGCAGCCGGCTTGCGGGCGGCGGGAGCGGCGGGAGCGGGAGCCTTGGCGGCCGCCTTGCGTGCCGGAGCGGCCTTGGCTGCCTTGGCCGCAGGAGCCTTGGCGGCCACCTTGGGAGCCGCTGCCGGTTTTGCGGCCTTCTTTGCCGCCGCCGGTGCCGCCTTGCGGCGTTGCGGCTTTCCGCCCGCTGCCTTCATGAGCTTTCTCTCATCCTGGCTGAACTTGTCGCGAAGACGGCGGATCGTCGACGGGTTGGTGATTCCGGCCTTCTTGATGGCCGTGGTCGGCTTCACCTCTGGATCGGCTGCCATGATGGCCGCGATCTTCGCCAGCATTTCGCTGTCATCGATCCCCGAACCTTTGGGTCTGCCACGCTTTGCTTTCTTCTCTGCCATTTCTATTCCCCACAGAATTGATTCGACACTTGCGAGTCTGCCTTCCACCCCACTGAATATCCACATAAAAGTCGAGGAAATGCTGTGATTTGAGTTACTTGGGTCGCCCAGGCGCGATTTCTTCCGCGTCTTGGGCGAAAATGTTGCGAAAAAGCCTCGTCGACTTCGCCAGACAACCGTTCCGTCGAGAGTGTTTTCGCCAAGTATTCGTGCCTCCGTACCTCGGCGGGTCGACCGCGCGCGTGCCTAAAACTCCACTCCCTCCCGCCGGACGAGGGTGTCGAGCGGAACCTCGGGGCGGGCGCCGACGTGGCCGATGACCTCCGCCGCGGCGATCGAACCGAGCCTACCACACGTCTCCAGAGGGAGGCCGCGGCCGAGCCCGAAAATAAAGCCGGCAGCATATAAATCACCCGCGCCCGTTGTGTCGACAACTTTTCGCACGCGACCGGCGGGGATCGATATGCGACCTTCGCCCGAGACGATCACCGAGCCCTCGGCACTGCGCGTTACGACGGCGAGACGGCATTCCCCGGCCACGAGTTCGATCGCCTTGTCGAGATCGCTGGTTTGGTAGAGGGCGAGGAGTTCCTCCTGGTTGGCAAAGAGGAGATCGACACCGTCGCGGACCAGGCGGCGAAAGGCGTCTCGGTGACGGTCGACGCAGAAGACGTCGGAAAGGGAGAGCGCGACGGATCGCCCGTGCGCCTGGGCGATGCTCGCTGCGCGCTCGAAAGCGCGTTTGGCGGCTTCACGATCGAAGAGGTAACCCTCGAGGTAGGTGAAGGCCGAGGCGGCGATGACCGCGGTATCGATTTCGGTCTCCGAGAGGTGGGGGCTGATGCCGAGGAACGTATTCATGGTGCGCTGGCCGTCCGGCGTGACCAGGATGAGGCAGCGGGCGGTTCGTGCTTCGGGTTCGGGAGCGGCGGCGGTCGCAAAATGCACGCCGGTTGCCGTCAGGTCGTGGCGGAAGACCGTGCCGAAGTCGTCGTTCGCCACCTTGCCGATGAAGGCCGCCTTGCCACCGAGGGAGGCTATGCCAGCAAGCGTGTTCGCCGCGGAGCCGCCGGAGACTTCGACCGTTGGTCCCATCGCCCCGTAAATTGGGGCGATCTCGTGCTCCTCTATGAGCTTCATGCGTCCCTTGTCGAGCGAAAGGGCGGCGAGGTCCTCTTCCTCGCAGCGGGCGATGACGTCGACGATGGCGTTACCGATGCCGACGGCATCGTAGGTGGCGGGTGTGCTCATTTGCTCCTCGGGGAAAGCGGGTGGTGGATCGGAACTGGGCGGTCGCGCGAGGCGTTGCTGCTGGGGCGATATGGCTCGGCGGGGGCTCAGGGCTCGGGTGTGATGTGGGGGGCGGTCTTCGCGTCGAAGCGGCAGAGGTCGCGCACGAGGCATTCGGCGCAGCGCGGCTTGCGCGCGGTGCAGACATATCGGCCGTGGAGGATGAGCCAGTGATGGCAGTGGAGCTTGTGGCTCTCCGGCACGAGACGCTCGAGATTGCGCTCCACGGCGAGCGGATCGTCTCCGGGCGCGAGCCCCGTGCGGTTGGCGACGCGGAAGAGATGGGTGTCGACGGCGATCGTCGGCTTGCCGAAGGCGATGTTCAGGACCACATTGGCAGTCTTGCGGCCGACACCGGGGAGGCGCTCGAGGGCCTCGCGCTCTGTCGGCACCTTTCCGCCGTGTTCACGCAGCAGGATTTCGGACAGCGCGATCACATTCTTCGCCTTGGTGCGAAAAAGACCGATGGTGCGGATGTATTCGCGTAGCCGCTCCTCGCCGAGGGCGAGCATGGCAGCGGGCGTCTCCGCGATCGCAAAGAGTGGCGCGGTGGCCTTGTTCACGCTCGCGTCGGTGGCCTGTGCCGAGAGGACCACGGCGACGAGGAGTGTGAACGGATTGGTGGCGTCGAGTTCTCCCTTCGGCTCGGGATCGGCGCGGCGAAAGCGCTCGAACATCTCGAGGCGCTCGGCCGCCGTGAGCCGCGAGGGCCGGGCGCGGCGGGGGCCTTTGGAAGTACGGCGGGTCGTGTTCATTTGGGTTGCCCGGTCGAGCTACACTGGCGATAAGTAGGGATGATCGAGAACACGCTTAAAGGAAGCACTCGCGGCGGGCAAACGCGTATCCTGCTCGCGCCCAATCGCTCGCTGAGCCGGCGAGGCTTCCTGCTGCTCATGACCCTCTTCGGGGTGATTTCGTTCGCCTGCGGCGTGGCATTCGCGCTGATCGGGGCTTGGCCGGTGCTGGGATTCTTCGGTCTCGACGTGCTGATCGTCTACGTGGCGTTTCGTCTGAATTATCGGGACGGTCGCCATCTGGAGCTGATCGATATCGGCGACGAGGAGCTTTCGCTGCATGCGCTCGGATCATCGGGCGGGCGCAGGACCTGGGTTTTCAATCCTTATTGGACCCGCGTGGCGCTCGAGCCGACCTCGCCCGTCACGAACGACCTTCGGATCGGTTCGCACGGCGAGTGGATCACCTTCGGACGGTTTCTCAGCGAGGAGGAGAAGGTCGAGGTCGCCGACCTGCTCGGGGGATTACTCGCGCACCGACGCGGTTTCCGAGGGTGAGACGCGCCGACGCGTTTCGCGCTCCGTCTGGTCTCGCCGGAACGCAACCCCGGCTCTTTGCCCGTTTTCGGGTGGCCGAAGCTGTTCGCAGGTGACAATTCTGCGGGCTCGAGGCGCAGTGTCCGCGGCGCATGTCCGGCGGCCCTGCGTCGGCAGCGGTCGGGGAGATTGGACATGGCTGGCTTACGCATCGTCGAGCGGGGAGAGGACCTGGTGACGGAGCAATCGGGCGGATGGGCGATGGAGGCGCCGGATCGCGACTACGAGCGCGTGCGCCGGGCGATCGAGTTTCTCAGCGAAAACAGGCTCGATCAGCCGGAGCTCGCGGAACTGGCCGGTGTCATGGGGCTTTCGCCGACGCAATGCCAACGGCTGTTCAAGCGCTGGTGCGGGCTCAGTCCGAAGTCGTTCCTGCAAGCGATCACTGTCGACCATGCGCGCCAGCTGCTCGAGGGCTCGGCGAGCCTGCTCGATGCCAGCCTCGAGGTCGGCCTTTCGGGTCCCGGGAGATTGCACGATCTTTTCGTC
Organism: Hyphomicrobiales bacterium; assembly: GCA_016125495.1. Classification (NCBI taxonomy): domain Bacteria; kingdom Pseudomonadati; phylum Pseudomonadota; class Alphaproteobacteria; order Hyphomicrobiales; species Hyphomicrobiales bacterium. The sequence goes on from WGLQ01000019.1 coordinate 101,152, forward strand.
GAGCACGAGGCCATGACGCCGGGGGACTACAAGCGTCGCGGCGATGGACTTCTCATCCGCTACGGGTACGCTCCGTCTCCGTTCGGAGAGTGTCTGGTGATGGCGACGGAGCGCGGGCTGTGCGGGCTGGCGTTCTGCGACGAAGCGGCGGGGGAAGGCGCCGGTCCAAACGGGCGCGTTGCAGCATTCGAGGATATGGCCCGCCGCTGGCCGGCGGCGCGCTTCCTCGAGGACGCCAGCATGGCGTCGGCTGCCGCGAGCGAGGTGTTCGGATGCGCGGGCGAGGGCCGCGAGGCGACGGTGCGCATCGTGCTCATCGGCACAGACTTCGAAATCCGCGTCTGGGAGACGCTGCTGCGAATTCCGATTGGCAGGGCCGTTACCTACAGCGACATTGCCGCGCACGTCGGCCAGCCGACGGCATCGCGGGCGGTCGGGAGTGCGGTCGGGCGCAATCCGATATCCTTCGTCGTGCCTTGCCACAGGGTGCTGCGGCGGGACGGTGGGCTCGGCGGGTATCACTGGGGGGTGACGCGCAAGCGCGCCTTGATCGGCTGGGAGCGCGGTCGGCTCGAACCCGCGTGATGCTCGGCGGCGCCGGAAATCGAGCGGCAGCCAAAAAAAGAGCGGGCGGCCATGCCGCCCGCAAGATCAGAGAAAGTCGTCACAGAACTAGAAATCCGGGATATCGTTCATCATGGCCAAGTCGAGATGACCAGAATAACGATGCAACCCGGTACACGCCCGTCCGACGCCTCCAAGGGGTGGATCGGAGGCCTCAGCACAGCAAATGAATATCGCGCGTGGCGGTGATTCGCCTAGTGATAGTGCTGAATTCGCACACAAGGCCCAAGATACGCCTGTGGATCAGGGGCACCCCGCGAGGCAATCGGGCGTTGCCCGCTAGCCCAGTTCTGCTCGCGGCGAGATCGTGCCGTCGGCCGCCAGGCGGTAGACCATCGGAACGCCGGTCGCGAGGTTGATTTCGACGATCTCTGCGGGCGAAAGGCCTTCGAGCGCCATGATGAGGGCGCGCAACGAGTTGCCGTGGGCCGCCACGATCACGCAACGCCCGTCGCGCAGTTCCGGCCTTATCGTGCCCTCATAGTAGGGCAGTACGCGCTCGGCGGTATCAGCGAGGCTTTCTCCGCCGGGCGGGGCGATATCGTAGGAACGGCGCCAGAGGTGAACCTGGTCGTCGCCCCAGCGGCGGCGCGCATCGTCCTTGTTCAGTCCGACCAACTCGCCATAGTCGCGCTCGTTGAGGGCCTCGGACCGAATGGTTCGGAGATCGGGTTGGCCGAGTTCGGCGAGTATGATCGCGAGGGTTCGCTGGGCCCGTTTCAGGGCGCTCGTGAAAGCGAGGTCGAAGCGGTAGCCCGCGGCGGCGAGCCGCACGCCGGCTGCTTTGGCCTCGGCCTCGCCCTTGGCCGTCAGGTCGACGTCCTCCCAGCCGGTAAAGAGGTTCTTCTCGTTCCAGACGCTTTGGCCATGGCGGACGAGAACAAGCGTTGCGGTCATCGGGCGGTGCTCCTGTCGGCTGGCAAATTCGGGGCGGGCGCTGTCCCAATCGGTGTCACAGGCCGAGAACGTCAACCATCGAGAACAGGCCCGGGCCGCGACCACGGCCCCAGAGCGCGGCCTTGACGGCGCCGCGCGCGTAAATCGTCCGGTCGGCCGACCGGTGCGTCAGCTCGATACGCTCGCCCTGGCCGGCAAAGACGACCGTGTGGTCGCCGACGACGGAGCCGCCGCGCAAGGTGGCAAAGCCGATGTCGCCCTCGCGGCGCGGTCCCGTATGACCATCACGCGAGCGCACGGACCGTTCGGCAAGGTCGATGCCGCGCCCCTCGGCGGCGGCGCCGCCGAGCATGAGGGCGGTACCGGACGGGGCATCGACCTTGTGGCGGTGGTGCATCTCGACGATCTCGATGTCGAAATCGGCACCGAGAGCGGCGGCCACTTGGCGGGTGAGCTGGGTCAGCAGGTTGACGCCAAGACTCATGTTGCCGGCCTTGACGATGGTGGCATGGCGGGCGGCGGCGGCGAGCGCCTTCTCGTCATCGGCCGAAAAGCCCGTGGTGCCGATGACGTGGACGATGCGGGCCTGGGCCGCGAGGCCGGCGCATGCGACGCTGGTGGCTGGACTTGTGAAGTCGATGATGCCGTCGACGTCGACGATGAGGGCGAGGGGGTCGTCTGTGACCGGAACGCCACACTCTGGCAGGCCGGCGAGGGTGGCGGCGTCCCGGCCGATCCATTCGCTGCCCGGGCGCTCGATGGCGCCGGTGAGGCGCGCGCCCGGAACGGCGTCGATGGTCTCGATGAGCTGGCGACCCATTCGGCCCGCGGCGCCGATCACGGCCAGTCGCATCTCACTCATATCGTCCTCCAAGGTTCGTCCTCTGCCTATACCAGGGCGCGCGCCGTGGTAAAGCTCAGTGCGCCGGCCATGGCCCGGTTGGTGAAGCGCGGTCAGATTGCGCGGCCAGTGGCCGGGCCTGCCTGTTCGGGGACGAAAGCGGAAGGAAATCAGGACATGCGGGACAGCGAGATCCATGCCGATGCGGCGAGGCTCGTCGAAATCATCCGGGAGCGTTCGTTCTCCCAGGGCGCCGAGGTCAAGCTCGCCTCCGGCAGAAGCTCGAACTTCTATTTCAACATGAAGCCGACGATGCTGCATCCCGAGGGGGCGACCCTCATCGGCCGTCTGGTTCTCGCCAAGTGCCAGGCACTCGGGGCCGAAATGGTGGGCGGCCTCGAGATGGGCGCGGTGCCGATCGCGACGGCGGTCGCAATCGCGAGCCATGCGGCCGGAAGCCCCCTCGAGGCCTTCTTCGTGCGCAAGGAGGCAAAGGCGCATGGAACGCGGAGCCTCATCGAAGGGCTCACCAGTGGTGGCACGATCGCCGGGCGGCGCGTCGCCATCGTCGAGGATGTGACGACGACGGGCGGCTCGGCGATGAAGGCCGTCGAGGCGGTGCGCGCGGCGGGAGCGCAAGTGGTCGGGATCGTCACCGTGGTCGATCGCAGGAAGGAGCGGCGGACGGTTTTTCGGGGGCGGGCCTGCGCTTCGAACCGGTGCTCGTGGCGGAGGCTTTCCGCTGAGGTGACGGGGCGCCCGACATTGGCGCTGTGAACCGCATATATATAGAGAGTGAAGCGGGTGCGGCTGGGTGGCTGGACGCACGGGATCCTCGATCGGGACGAGAAAGGGTGGCCGCCGATCACGAGCATGTGTCCATGTGAGAGATCCGGAGGTTGGCAAGGAGCGTAATCGGCACGTCAACAAGCCAATCTCGAAGGAGAGATGCATGAGAGTCGTTCGGCGTACGTTCGTTGCGGCTGCGATCGCAGCTGCCGCCCTGGTGCCCTTCGGGCTCGCGAATGCGGGTGGCCAGAAGGATATCGTGGACACCGCGGTTGGTGCGGGTAATTTCACTTCGCTGGTCAAGGCGGTGCAGACCGCGGGTCTCGTCGAAACGCTCAAGGGGCCGGGGCCGTTCACGGTTTTCGCTCCGACCGATGAAGCGTTCGCCAAGCTTCCGGCCAACGTGCTCGCCACGCTGCTCGACGGCAATCACAACAAGGAGCTGGCCGCTGTCCTCACCTACCACGTCATTCCTGGTAAGGTGATGAGCGCGGACATCGCCGGCAAGAAGACCGAGGCGGCGACCGTGCAGGGCGCAGCCGCGATGATCGACGCGACGGACGGGGTGAAAATCGAGGGAGCGAATGTCGTGACCGCCGATATCGAAGCCTCGAACGGCGTCATTCACGTGATCGACACGGTGATCCTGCCGCCGGCGATGCGCGGCTCGTTCTGACGTCCCGTCGTTCCTGAACCGGACGGAAAGAGCCGTAAACTCGCGGGCGCGTTCCACACGGAGCGCGCCCGCTGTCGAAATCATCCGCCGCTACAGGGTGCGCCGGTGCAAATCTCAGACGATCGAAGCGGCGCCTTCGCGGCGGGGATCGGCGAAGGCGGAGAGTTTCCCCTCTCGATCGACACGGACACCGTGGACGCCGCCGAAGAACATGTGCGGCTCTGGCCAAGCGCGCGCTTCGGGAAAGGTTTCGAGGAGGGCCGCGCGTTCGCCGCCTTCGAGGCCTTCCTCGAAGTCGGCGGTGCCACCGGTCTCGACATGGACACGTGGGGCGAGGATCGCCGGCTCGAGCGCCCGCCCGGCGATCAATTCGCACGCAACGCGCAGGATCGCGGAGCGAATCCGATTGGAGCCACCGCTTCCGAGTACGGTGCGCGCGCCCGAAGCCTCCTCGATCAGCGTCGGGCACATCATGCTGGAGAGGCGGCGATCCGGCTGCCAACCGTAGGCGCCGGAGGGATGGACGTCGGTCTCGCCGAGCATGTTGTTCAGCATGAAGCCGAGGGAGGGATGAACGAAGCCGTTCCCGGCTCCGTTCGAAAATGTGGCCGCTGCGATGGAGCCTTTGCCATCGGCAACGGAGACGTGCGTCGTGCCGAGACGGCTCGCCCTGTGGTTGGCGATGATCGCGAGGGCGGCGGCGAGGCGTTCGTCGGGCGCGGCGGGGCGCTTCGGGCCGCGGCCGGGCGACCGGCCGGAGTTGACCGCAGTCGTTGCGGCGATCTCGAGAGAGCGGTGCTGTAGAAGGGAGAGCCGGCGGGCATCGAGGGCTGGACGGTGTCGCTCCTCGGGATCGGTGGCGGCAAGAGCGAGAGGGAGAGCAACCATGGTTCCGCCCGCGGCCGGCGGCGGGTTGAGCGCCAGGGCATGGTCGCGAAAGTTCATGGCGAGCGGATCGCGGGCGATCACCCGGTAGCGGCGCAGATCATCGGGGGCGAGAAAGCCACCGGTACCCGCAACCGCTTCGACGATGATGCGGCCGAGTTCTCCCCGGCGATAGAAATCCGCGCCTTCAATGGCGAGATTGTCGAGCACGTCGGCATAGGCCGGGCTGCGAAACAGCTCCCCCTTGGAAAGGAGGCGTTCCTGGGGGGCGAAAAGTGCTCGGGCGCCCGGGGTCGCCGTGACGATCGGGGCGATGATCGCGAGCACGGAGCTTTGAAAGGAGGAAAGCCGGACACCTTCTCGTGCCGCCATGGCGGCCGGCTCGACGAGCCGTGCGAGGGGCAGCGTTCCGAGGCGTTCGTGGATGGCAAAGAAGCCTTCGAGGAAGCCGGGTGTCGCGGTGGTGCCGTTGCCGATGTGGAAAGTCTGGCTGGCGGTCGTGAAATCGGCTTCGACGGGGCGGAAATCAGCAAGGGCTTCCTCTTCGCTCGCGGGTGCGCGTCGCGGCGTCTGGACGAAGAAATCGAGGATCCCTGCCCGCGGGCGAGCGGTCGGACGAAGGAGGGCGAAGCCGCCGCCGGCGGGTGAGGCGAGAAGCGGTTCGGCAACGGTTGCGACCAACATGGCTGCGAGCAGGGCGTCGAAAGCGTTGCCGCCCTCGCGCAGGACTTCGGCCGCTGCTTCCGTCGTCATGGCGTGGCCGGAGGCAATGGCGCCGCGCCGCGATTTCATGTCCGCTCTTCCACGTCGGTTCGCCGCTCCCCTCGCCTCGTTCGGCAGGCTCCACGTCGCCCGTCGTCCGCCCGCTGTCAATCCTCGCGCAGTAGGCGCGTCGCGACCGGATAGACGTCGTTCTGGCCCAGCATCCACACCTTCAGCGGTGCGTTCCCGAGGACGGGTGTGAAAGCCGGGTCGAGGACGTTGAGTCCGCCCGTGAAGCTGCCGAACGCAGGCATGATCAGGCGGCGGCCGTCGGAGACGAAACAAGGCCGGCGAACCAGGCTGCGGTTGATTTCGACGCGGGCCGCGGGATGGAGATGACCGGAAATCTCGAGGGTTGCCGGGCCGGAGCGCGGCGCGTGGCGAAGCTTCAGTCCGCCGAGCGTTGCCTCCGCGAGCACCTCGCCGCCGAGTGTGGCGGGTATTTCCGGGTCATGGTTGCCGGTGATCCATATCCAGCGGCGCCGGGCCTGAAGTGAGTGCAGCGCCAACAGGTCGTCGCTGGCGATGCGCTCGAGGGCGCCGCTGTCATGAAAACTGTCGCCGAGCGCCACCACGATCGAGGGCGAGAGCCGGCGCAGCACGTCCTCGAGGCGCAACAAGGTGTCGCGGGTGTCATAGGGCGGCAAGAAGCGGCCCGCCGGGGCGAACGAACTCGCCTTCTCGAGGTGCAGGTCGGCGAAGATGAGGGCATCGCTCGCCGCGCAATGGAGCGCGCCGGATGCGTCGGCCCGCAGGGTTCGTCCCGCGATCGCGATATCGCATCCAAGGTTTCCGCCGCCAGCAACCTCAATCATCGCCCTCGACCGACGCATCATCGTCAACGCCACGGGTCACCTCCTCGCTCAACGCCGCGGCCGCTTGCCGCAGCAACTCGTCGCGAGCCTCACCGGAAACCGATTCGCGTCCCACTTCCAGCATGATCGGAACCGAGAGCGGCGAGATTTCCCCGAGAGCCACATGCCGGATGTGTCCCTCGATGCGGGTCAGGAAGTCGTTCAGCCGGCCGAGGTCGAGGAGGCCCGTGGCCGCATCCGCCCAGGCCGCTTCGATCAGGATGTGGTCCGGCTCGTGGCGGCGCAGGACGTCATAGACGAGGTCGGTGGAGAGGACCATCTGGCGCCCGGATTTCTCGCGGCCCGGATGACGGCGCTCGATGAGGCCGGCGATGACCGCGCAAATGTGGAAGGTGCGGCGCATGATGCTGGAGCGCGCGAGCCAGTCCTCGAGGTCGTCGCCGAGCATGTCGACAGCGAAGATCGCGTCGAGGGCGAGTTCGCCACGGGCGGTCATGGCGCCGAGGTCGCCGAGGCACCAGACGCCGAGGGCATAGTCCGTCGCCACGAAGCCGAGTGGGCGGGCGCCGGCGCGCTCGAGGCGGCGGGTGACGAGAACGCCGAGCGTCTGGTGCGCGAGGCGGCCCTCGAAGGGGTAGCAGACGAGATAGTGGCGACCGCCGCGCGGGAAGGTTTCGACCAGCACCTCGCCCGGGCCCGGCAGCAGGGAGCGCTGGCGCTGGAGGTCCAGCCAGTGGCGGACCTGGTCCGGCAGGCCCGCCCAACGCGTCTGGTCGGCGAGCATGGCGCGAACGCGCTCGGCCAGCGAGGTCGTCAATGGGAATTTTCCACCCTGGTAGGTCGGGATCATGACGTTGCCGGCCGTGGTCCGGCTGGCGATGGCTTCGGTGCCAACGAGGCCTTCGAAGCGCAGGATCTCGCCGGCGAATGCGAAGGTGTCGCCCGGGGTGAGCTGGCTGATGAACCACTCGTCGACCTCGCCGAGGACGCGGCCGCCGTACGCCCGAAGCGTGGCGCCGGGCTCGCCGGGTCGCCCGGGAGCGCCGCCAGCATGACCCTTGCGGATGCGGCCGAGGCGGACCTTGAACATCGGGGCATCGACGATGGTGCCCATGTTCATGCGGTACTGCTGGGCAAAGCGCGGGTGCGAGAGCCGCAGGCGGCCGTCCGGCAGGGGGCGCAGCTTGGCGAACCGATCGTAGGTCGAAAGCGCGTAGCCGCCGGTCCCAACGAAGGCGACGACACGGTCGAACTGGGCGCGGGTGACACACGAATAGGGCAGTGCGCTGGTGATCTCGGCAAAGAGGTCGGCCGGGTCGAACGGGCCGGCGCAGGCCATGCCGAGGACATGCTGGGCCAGGACGTCGAGGGTGCCCTTGCGCTCGAGGATGGTGTCCTGGGCGCCCTCCTCGGCCGCCTCGAGCGCGGCGCGGCATTCCAGAACCTCGAAGCGGTTGGCCGGCACGAGGAGGGCCGACGAGGGCTCGTCCATGCGGTGGTTGGCGCGGCCGATGCGCTGGAGGAGGCGGCTCGAGCCCTTCGGTGCGCCGACATGGACGACGAGGTCGACGTCGCCCCAGTCGATGCCGAGGTCGAGGGTCGAGGTGCAGACGACGGCGCGCAGCTTACCGGCCGCCATGGCCGCCTCGACCTTGCGGCGCTGGCCGACGTCGAGCGAGCCGTGGTGAAGGGCGATGGGCAGGCCGTCCTCGTTCTCCTCCCAGAGGCCTTGGAAATCCATCTCGGCCTGGCTGCGCGTGTTGACGAAGACGAGGGCGAGGCGGTGGCGGGCGATTTCGCGGTAGACATCGGCGAAGGCATAGCGGGCGGAGTGGCCGGACCAGGGCAGGCGTTCGCCGGATTCGAGGATGCGGATGGCGGGGCGTGTGCCGCCGTCGGCGTGGACGATGTCGGCGAGGCGGATGTGGGCGGGCTCCTCGGCGGGTCGTTGCGGCTCGAGGTAGGCGGCAAGTTCGCTCGGACGGGCGACGGTCGCCGAGAGGCCGAAGGCCGTGGCGTCCGGGGCGAGCCGTCGCAGACGCGCGAGATCGAGGGCGAGGAGGTCGCCGCGCTTGGAGCCGGCCAGGGCGTGCAATTCGTCGAGGACGATGGCGCGCAGGTCCGCAAAAAAGCGCTCCATGTCCGGTTGGGCGAGCAGCAGGGCGACCTGCTCGGGGGTGGTCAGGAGGATGTCGGGCGGCGTGCGGGTCTGGCGGGCGCGGCGCGAATGGGGGGTGTCGCCGGTGCGCGTTTCGAGACGGACGGGCAGCGCCATTTCGGCGACGGGGCCCGAAAGGTTGCGGGCGATGTCGACGGTGAGGGCCTTCAAGGGCGAGACGTAGAGCGTGTGGAGGCCGCGCCCGGCGCGGCCGGCGGCGAGTTCGAGGAGGCTCGGCAGGAAGCCGGCGAGGGTCTTGCCGGCGCCGGTCGGGGCGATGAGGAGGGTGTTGCGGCGCTCACGCCAGCGGTCGAGCATGGCGAGCTGATGCTCGCGCGGCTGCCAGCCCCGGCCAGCGAACCAGCCGCCGAAGGGGTCGGGCAGCGTGGGCGGCGGTGGCCGGCGGGTGCGCTTTCCGGTCCTGTCGGTCATCGATGGGGCGTCCAACGGGCCCGGCTCCGGAAAGGGTCGGTTGGCCAGCTACTCATGGGCCGGATGACGTGCTAGGGGACGGGCGGTCGAGGCGCCCGGGAGCCCGGCCAGCCGACACGAACCGGCGCGGAGTGAGGCAATGGAAAGTTTCTTCGGCGGCCGGCCGCTCATGGTGCTGCTCAAGCTGGTCGTCATCTCGATCATCGTCGGCATCGTTTTGGCGGCGCTGAACCTCGATGCCGTGGCGATCATTCGCGGCATTCGCGATCTCGCAGAGCGCATCTATGCCATGGGGTTCGATGCCGTCGAGTGGGTGCTGCAGTACTTCCTGCTCGGGGCGATCATCGTGTTCCCCATCTGGCTCATTGCCCGGCTCCTGCGGATCGGCAGTGGCGGGTCGCGCAACGGTTAGCGCGGTGTCGGAGAGGGCCGGCGGAGAGGTCGTCGCGCCGGAACGGGGTGCGGAGCGGCATATCGCGGCGGGGCCGAGCCACGGCCAAGTGCTGCGGGTCGCCGTTCCGATCGTCATTGCCAACGCCACCACGGCGCTGCTCGGCATCGTCGACACCGCCATCGTCGGACAATTGGGACCCGCGCACCTCATCGGCGGCGTCGCGTTCGGGGCGCTCATCCTCGAATTCCTCTTCTGGGGTTTCGGCTTCCTCAGGATGGGGACGACCGGCCTCACGGCGCAGGCGGACGGTGCCGGGGACGCGGGCGAGGTGCGTTCCGTGCTGGCACGCGCGGTGGTGATCGGGGTCTGCTTCGGCGCCATGCTCTCGCTCCTGCAGCTGCCGATCCGCTGGACGGCACTCGCCATTCTACCGGGTTCGCAGGCCGTGGAGGCGGCAGCCGCCACGTATTTCGACATTCGGATCTGGTTCGCGCCCGTCACGCTCGCCAACTTCGCCGTGCTCGGGTGGCTCATCGGGCTCGGGCGCAGCGATCTCGCCCTGTTGCGACAACTGGTGATGAACGCGGCCAACATCGCCATCAGTGTTTATCTGGTGGTCGGGCTCGGTTGGGGCATCGCGGGTGTCGCCATCGGCACCGTGCTCGCCGAAGTGCTCGCCCTCCTCGTCGGGCTCGGGTTCGCCGGGCGGATCATCGGTCGGGACGGCGCCGACTGGTCGCTGGCGCGCCTTTTCGATCGCCGCGCCGTGGTCAAGCTGGCCGGCGTCAGCTCCGACATCATGGTGCGCACGGTGCTCGTGGTCTTCGCGTTCAATTTCTTCACAGCGCAGAGTGCGCGCGGCGGCGATGTCACTCTCGCGGCGAATGCCGTGCTCATGCATTTCGCGTCGATCGCCAACGCGTTGCTCGACGGATTCGCCTTTGCCGCCGAGCGCTTCGTCGGCCATGAGATCGGCGGTGGCCGGCGCGATGGGCTGGCCCGGGCGATCCGCCGGACGGCGTTCTGGTCGGTGGCGATGGGGGCGGCGATGAGCGCCCTTTTCCTCGCCTTCGGCGGGCTCGTGGTGGATCTGCTGACGGTCAGCCCCGACGTGCGCGTTCAGGCGCGGGCTTTTCTCTTCTGGGCCGCCATGGTGCCGCTGATCGGGGCAGCGGCCATCCATCTCGATGGCGTCTTCATCGGTGCGACGCGGACGCGCGACATGCGCAACATGATGGCGGTGAGCGTTGCCATTTTCCTTGCCGCCTGGGCGATCCTCGTGCCGCTGCTCGGCAACCATGGCCTCTGGGCTTCGCTCTGGGTGTTTTTCCTTGCGCGGGCGATCAGCCTCTGGAGCCGGCTGGGCTCGCTCGAGATCGGGATCGGGGCGCGGCTCGGCAGCGGCGGCCCGAACGAAGGGTAGGGGGCGCCATGGGCGGTCACGCGCGGCGGACCTGGCCGGATGTCGTTCTCCGGGAGCGTCGCAGGGCCGCAACCGTTCGAAGGTCCTGGCCCTGCGATTGCCGGTCTCGGCACGGGTGCCTCGGGATCAGGCGCGCTTGCGACCCGTGATCATGGCCTTCACCAGGTTCTCGCCGTGGCTGAGACTGGCGTAGAGGACGCCGGCGACGTGGAGCGCCACCAGGGCGAGCAGGCCATTGGCCGCCAGCTCGTGGACTTCCTCGAGCCAGTCCACGCCCGAGAACTGGTCCAAAGTCATCATCCATCCCGTGCCCGAGACCACGACGAGGCCGAAGAGAAGCGCGACGATCATTGCGGCCCCAGCGGGGTTGTGTTGGAGACAACGGGCCTCGCGGCGGCGAAGCATGTCACCGAGGTAGGCAAGTGTCGTCGCCGGGCCGCGAACGAAGGAGGCAAAGCGCGCGTTGCGCGTGCCGACCAAACCCCAGACGATGCGCACGACCACCAGCCCGGCCACGGCGTAGCCCGCCCATTCATGGGCGGCGTCCCATTCGTCCGCCGTCAACCATGCGACCGTGAAGGCCGCAACCAAGCTCCAGTGAAAGAGCCGGACGACCGGGTCCCAGACTTGGACCTCCGGCGGTGCCACCGCACCGCCGGTATCGGCCGCCTTCGAGGTCGAGAGGGCCATCAGTCGTCAACCTCGCTGGAAATGATCTCCATCGTGACCGGATGGACGTTGACCTCGCGGCGTGCGCCTTGCCGATCGCGCGCATAGGCCTCGTAGCAGCCATCGTCGACCTTCACGCGCACGACCGAGTAGCCCTGGGCCTCGAGTGCCGCCTTGACGTCATCGGCCGAGCGCCACTCCGCACGCGATGTGCGCGGGCAGTCGTCGTCGTCACTGGCCGCTGCCGGCGCTGCTCCAGCAATGGTCGTGGCGATGGCGATCACTGCGAGCCGAGTGACATATGAGCGTGTCATGATATTCTCCCTGTTCCTGACCAGCCGGTGCGGTCCGGCATGGCGGGAGACGTACCAGTCGCCACGTGACAGACCGCTGAGTGGTCCTGTCAGCTCTCAGCAAGGCAGATGTCAGCGATCTGTCAGGCTCGGTCACTTATGGTAGCTGGTCGAACCGCGGCCGAACCTCTCAAAGATGAGCCTCAACCGTCGATACCTGCTCGCATTCCTGGCGCTGGCGTCGGCCCTGCCGGGGCTTGCGTTTGCCGATGACGAGGACGACCATCGTCGGCGTCGCGACGACGATGACGACGATGACGACGATGACGACGATGACGACGATGCCGATGATGCCTACGAGGCGCTTCGGGCCGGGAACATTCTTTCGCTGCGAGAGATTCTGGCGAAGGTCGAAGAGGATCATCCCGGCGAGATTATCGGCGTCGAGTTCGAATGGGATGACGGCGTGCCGGTCTACGAATTGAAGCTGCTGACGCCCGCGGGCCACTTCAAGGAGCTTCATGTCGATGCGCGCAACGGTGTCGTGCTCGATCAGGAGAATGACTGACGTGCGCATCCTGCTGGTCGAGGACGAGGACGGTATCGCCCGGCGCGTCGCCAGCGCTCTCGAGGCGGCCGGCTATCTCGTCGAGCGCTCAAGCGACGGGGAAGATGCGTGGTACCGTGGCGAGAATGAAGCCTTCGATGCGGTTGTCCTCGATCTCGGTTTGCCACACATGGACGGCATACAGGTGCTCAAGCGCTGGCGTGCCGCCGGGCGGGACATGCCGGTGATCGTGTTGACCGCTCGCGGGACCTGGATGGAAAGGGTCGAGGGAATCGATGCCGGCGCGGACGACTACCTGCCCAAACCGTTTCGCATGGAGGAGCTGAAGGCTCGGCTGCGCGCGTTGTTGCGTCGCTCGGTGGGAACCGGCCAGCCGATCCTGACGGCGGGACCCGTAACGCTCGATACGCGCCAGATGACCGTCGCCGTGGACGGCGTGGAAGTGTTGCTGACAGCTCTCGAGTATCGGCTGCTGAGCTATCTGATGCACCACCGCGGGCGAGTGGCCTCCCAGCTCGAGCTGACCGAGCATGTCTACGGCGAAGATATTGAGCGAGACAGCAACGCCCTCGAAGTCCTCGTCGCGCGCCTGCGCAGGAAGCTCGATGCCGATGTCATCAAGACCCGTCGCGGTTACGGCTACATCATTCCTGAAGGCAGTGTCGCTGGCGATGAATAACCGTCCCGCTGCGCGGTCCCTACGGATGCGCCTCGTTCTGTCGGCCGCGTTCGCCATCCTGGTCGCGCTCGCATTCGCCGGCTGGGGAGTGAGCTTGCTGTTCGAGCGCCACGTCGAGCGGCGCGTGGTCACGGAACTCGAGATCGATCTGCGCCAGCTGATTTCCGGCCTCGACGTCGCACCCGACGGTGCCATCTCCCTCGGCCGGACACCGAGTGATCCGCGGTACTCGCAACCCCTGAGTGGGGTTTATTGGCAGGTCAACCGCGACGCGATACCGGTCGAGCGGTCACGTTCCTTGTGGGATGAGCACTTGGCGCTGCCGGACGATCAGTTGGGTCCGGGCGAACGTCATCGTCACGTGGTTCCGGGGCCCGGCGGTGTCCAGTTGCTGATCGTCGAGCGCCGGATCAGGCTGGAACGTCCGTCACCCTCGGAACTGCGCTTTTCCGTCGCCATGCCGATCACCGAGATTGCCGACGCGGTCGAGGGCTTTCGTGTCGAGCTGGCGGTTGCGCTACTGCTTCTCGGTGGAATGCTGCTTCTCGGGCTCGCACTTGCCCTGAGCGTCAGTCTTCTCCCGCTCGAAAGTCTGCGGCGCACGCTCGCGGACTTGCGCGAAGGGCGAATTGCGCGTCTCGACGGTGATTTCCCAGGGGAGGTTCGACCGCTCGTCGATGATCTCAACGATCTACTGGAGGACCGCGAGCAGGCCGTCGAAAGAGCCCGTTCGCGAGCCGCGGACCTTGCGCACGGGCTCAAGACACCTCTTGCCGCCGTGGCGATGATTGCCGAGGACCTCGAAGCGGAGGGACGTCACGCCCTCGCCTCGGAACTCGCCAACTACACGCGTGGCATGCATGGGCACGTCGAGCGCCAATTGCTTCAGGTCCGCGCGCAACACCGGCAGGTCAAGATGCCGGTCGCGCCTGTCGTCACCCGTCTCCTCGGTGGCATGCGACGCCTCCCGCGCGGCGAACAGCTCTCTTGGGAGTGCCGATTGACTCCGGACTTTTCGCTCCCGCTCGACGAAGACGTTGTGGGTGAAATACTCGGCAACCTCCTCGACAACGCGCGCAAGTGGGCGAGGTCCAGGGTCCTCGTCGCTGGGAGACGCGAAGGTGCGGCTCTCATCCTCGAGGTCGAGGACGACGGTGTCGGCATTCTGGAAGAGGCACGGCAACAGGCACTCGGGCGTGGTCATCGCCTCGACGAAACGCAGCCCGGCACCGGTCTCGGACTCGCCATCGTCTCGGATCTCGTGGACTCGGCAGGCGGTACATTCGAACTTCGCAGGGGTGAGATGGGAGGCCTTCTCGCCCACCTCCGGTTCGCGGCGCCCGATGCCGCGATGAGACCCGCCCACTGATTTCGTGAGGCCCGATCCGGCCGCCGCCGTCGGATGATAAGCCTTGCTGCAACGTCACGACCCGCGGCCCGGTCAGTGGCAGGACCCCCTCACACCCCCCTTGCCAGCCAATCTTCCGAGCGGGTGCCGACGAGATCGGCGATCGAACGCGAGCCGGTGCGACGGACGGCGGCGGCGAGGTGGCGCAGAATGTCGGTGACCAGCGCGGGGCCGCGATAGACGAGCCCCGTATAGAGCTGGAGCAGCGATGCGCCGGCCTCGATCTTGGCGAGCGCGCGTTCGGGTGTGTCGATGCCGCCGACGCCGATCAAGGGAATGCTGCCATCGGTCATGCGGTGGATGCGCGCGAGCATCGCGGTCGAGAGTTCGAAGAGCGGTCGGCCAGAGAGGCCCCCGGCTTCGACCGCATGGAGCGAGCGCAGGCCATCGCGGCGCAGCGTGGTGTTGGAAACGCAGATGGCGGCAACGCCGTGGTCCACCAACCGCTCGACGACGGCCGGCAGATCCTCTGGTGCGATGTCCGGCGCCAGCTTGACGACGATCGGGCGAAGCGGCCCGCCCTGGCCGGCGAGGCGGGAGCGCTCCTCGAGGAGGCGAGAGAGCAATTCGTCGAGAGCCGCCGGGGCCTGGAGATCGCGTAGACCCGGCGTATTCGGCGACGAGATGTTGACCATGAAATAGGAGGCGTGGGCGTTGAAGACGCGCAGCCCCGCCAGATAGTCGGCGGTGCGGTCGGTACTCGTTCGGTTGGCGCCGATGTTGACGCCGACGACGCCGGTCGCGCGATGGCGACCGGCGAGGTTGGCCAGGGTGGTCGAATGGCCGGAGCTGTTGAAGCCCAGCCGGTTGATCAGGGCCTCGTCCTCGAGCAGGCGAAAGACCCGCGGGCGCGGGTTTCCGCCTTGCGGCTGGGGCGTCACCGTGCCGACTTCCGTGAAGCCGAATCCCATGGCGAGGAGGGCGTCCGGGACGCGGGCGTCCTTGTCGTAGCCGGCCGCCATGCCGAGCGGATTCGGAAACTCGAGGCCGAACAGGGTTTGGCCGAGCCCGGTGTGACCGGTGGCGGAGGCCCGCGGGTGGAAGCCCCGTTCGAGCGCGCGCAGGCTGCGCTCGTGGGCGACCTCGGGGTCCATGCGGAACAGCCCCGCGCGGATCAGCGGATAGGCGAGACGCATCATTGCGGGATCACTCCCTCGAGCGGGAAGATGCGGTCTGCGCCGCCGCCGTCGGCGGGTTCCCTGCGCACGAGCCAGTGTGCGTCGACGTCGGCGCGTGTCAGGGCGCGGTAGAGGTGCGGAAAGAGCTCGCCCCGGCGCGACGGCTCCCAGCGAAGTCCGGCGGACTCGGGAGCGAGGGCGAGGCGCACGATCACGACCTCGGCCGCGGCCCCGAAGTGCCGCTCCAGGGTGCCGGCGAGCTGGGGGCGCGTCGAGAGGTGCACGAAGCCGTCGGCAAGGTCGTCCGTGGAGCCGGAAAACCGCCCGGAACGGCGAAGTTCGAGCCACTCATCGGGGAGCAGGACCTTGTAGACAGAAGCGATTTCCGTCACCGCCGCATCCCCTTCACGTTCCACACCGGCCACGGCCGGCTGTCGCGTCAGCGCATGGCCAAGAGGTTTGCGTGCCGCGCAGCGTGATCGCGTGCATGTTCTGCCACGCACCATGTTGCGGAGGCAACAGCGAGGCTCTACCGTCGACATGATGATGATCCGGACCGCGCAAGCCATTACGTGGCTGGCGCGGCGGGAGGCGTCCACGCGGCTTGGCCGCTCGGGGTGAGCGGGGCGCGATCGGTGGTGATGCCATCGGGCGCGAACGCGGGGGCGTGCGCCAGAATGCAGCCGGGTCGATGTCGAGCAATTTTCCGAGCCGGCGAGCGCTGGCGGCGAGCCAGTCGAAGACATGACCCTCGGTAGCATCTATTCCTCCACTTGCCTCTCGCTCGGACAACTCCTGGCAACGGACCGCCGTTTGCGCATTCCCGTTTACCAGCGCGCCTATGCGTGGACGTCGCGCCAAGCGGGGCGACTGCTCGACGACATCCTCACCATGATGGAGGAGGGCGAGGAGACCGGTGCCGCCGATGCCGGACGTTTTTACTTCCTCGGTGCCATGGTTCTGCTTGGCAAGAATGAAAGCGGTGCACCCGAGGATGGTGAGACGAGCGGAAAGATCTACGACGTCATCGACGGGCAACAGCGGCTCGTCTCGCTGACGATCCTCCTGGCGGTGTTGCGCGACCATTGTCTCGAAGCAGGCGACACGGCAGCGGCCGCACTCGCCGATGCCGCCATCAATGCCGACGATACCGCCGGAAAGACCTCGCAACCTCGCCTCTCACTGCGCCTCTCGGAAGCGGCATTCTTCGAGAGCACCGTGCAGCGGCCGGGCGCCAGTCTCACCGAGCCGGACAGCGCCGTGCCCCTCGGGTCGGCGGCGCAGATCATGGAGAACCTCGCCGGCTTTCGTCACGAGATCGCCAATCTCGACGCGCGAAAGCGGCGGCGCCTGTTGTCGTTCCTGCTGGAGCGGTGTGTCACGGCGGTCATCGAGACGACCGACATCGAGAACGCCTATCGCATCTACCTCACGCTCAACGACCGGGGGCTGGTGCTCTCGCGCTCGAGCATCCTGAAGGCCTATCTGCTCGGCGACCTGACCGGAGACGAGCAGGCGCGGCTACACGAGACCTGGGCGGGCTGGGAGGCTTCGATCGGGGAGCAGCGTCTCGACGAGCTGTTCAGTCACGTCCACAAGATCGCTGGGCGCCGTGGCACGCCGATCACGACGGAGCTCCTGGCCCTCGGGCGCCAGCGCGGGGCGGCGCGATTGCTCGACGATGAAATCGCGCCCTATGCACGGATTTTCACGCATCTTGCGGCGATCGCGGACGGCTCCTCGACACCGGTTTCCGTGGTCGAGCGCTATCTGCACTATCTCTGCTGGCTACGGCATTCGGAATGGATGCCGAGCGCGCTCGTCGCACTGTCGCGGTTCGGGAGCGAGGGAGAGGAGATCAATGGCTTCATGCGCCAGCTCGACAGGCTGTCGTACGCCATGCTCATCCTCGGCTACGGGAGCGACAAGCGGGTGGTTCGCTACCGGGCCGTGCTCGGCGCATTGAAGTCGGGGGACGACAAGGCTCTCGCCGAGGCGCTCAAGATCTCCGGCACCGAGCAGCGCAATATCATCTACAATCTTTCCAACGACATGCACGCCCGGAACAAGCCGTGCTGCCGGCTGGTGCTGCTCAGGGTCAACGATTGGTTGACCGGCGACGTCACGATGGAGGATCCCGGCAGCGTGACCGTCGAACACGTCATGCCGCGCAATCCGCGGCGCGACAGCCAGTGGACGAAATCGTATTCCGATCCGAACGAACGCACCCGGCGCGTGCGCTGGCTCGGCAACCTCGTTCTGGTGCGCAAGGAGCACAACGACGCGGCGCGGAACGCGGAATTTCCCGCCAAGAAGGAGATTTTCTTTCCGAACGGCGCGGCGCACCCGTTCGCGCTCACCGACCTGCTGCGCGAGCGCGAGAACTGGGGGCCGGACGACATCGCGGAGCACAACGCGCTCGTGATGGGCATCGTCAAGCAGATGTGGGGTCTGACGTAGCGTTCGGGTCAGGCGCTCGAAGCCGCGCCATCGTCCTTGCCAGTCGGCAGAAGAGCACCGGAAAGCGCCTCGGTGATGAGCCGGCGCGTTTCGTCGCGACCATAGAGCGCGATGAACGAGCCGAAGCGTGGCCCTTGCTCGGCACCGAGGAGAACTTCGTAGAGGGCGCCGAACCAGTCGCGCAGATTGGCGAAGGGGTGCGCCTTTCCGACCTCGTAGACGAGGTTCTGGTAGGTTTCCGCGTCGGCGTTCACCGGGGCATCCGCGAGCCGGGCTTCGAGGTCGGCGAGGGCCGTGCGCTCCAGATCGGTCGGGGCGCGGTGGCGCTTCTTGGGGCGGATGCGTTCGGCATAATAGGCGATGGCATAGCCGGCGAGCGCATCGAGGTGCGGCTCGCTCTCGGGCGAGGCGCCCGGTGCATAGCGGCGAATAAAGCCCCAGAGCACGTCCTTGTCGTTCGCGTTCGCGGCGCCGACGAGATTGAGGAGAAGATTGAAGCTGACCGGCGTGGTGGCGGCCGGCGGCGGTCCGCTGTGGATGTGCCAGGTCGGATTGGCGAGACGTGCGCCTTCGTCCTGGCCGGGGAAAGCCGCGACGTGCTGGAAATATTCATCTACCGCGCGCGGGATCACGTCGATGTAGAGGCGCTTTGCCACCCGGGGCTTCTGGAACATGAAGAGCGCGAGGCTTTCGGGGGAGGCGAACCGTAGCCATTCGTCGACAGTGATCCCGTTGCCGATGGACTTCGAAATCTTCTCTCCCTTCTCGTCGAGGAACAGTTCGTAGACGTACTGGACCGGCGGCTCGGCGCCGAGGATGCGCGTGATCGCCGAATAGATCGGGGCGTTGGTCTGATGGTCCTTTCCGAACATTTCGAAATCGACGCCGAGGGCGGCCCACCGCATCCCGAAGTCGGGCTTCCACTGCAGCTTGGTGCGCCCTCCGGTGACCTCGAGGGTGACGTCGGTGCCGTCCTCGTCAGCGAAGGTGATCGTGCCCTTGCCCGGGTCGATGGCCTTCATCGGCACGTAGAGGACGCGGCCGGTCGTCGGGGAGATCGGCAGGAAGGGGCTGTAGGTGCGGCGCCGCTCCTCGCCGAGGGTCGGCAGCATGACCGCCATGATCTCGTCGTAGCGTTCGAGGGCGCGCAGCAGCATCTCGTCGAAGCGGCCGGAGCGGTAGAGCTGAGTCGCGGAGGCGAATTCGTAGCGAAAGCCGAAATGGTCGAGGAAGGCACGCAGGCGGGCATTCATGTGCGCGCCGTAGCTTTCGTGGGTGCCGAACGGGTCGGGCACTTGCGTCAGCGGGCGCTGGAGGTGGGGCACCAGGGCCTGCGGGTTCGGGACATTGTCCGGAACCTTGCGCAGACCGTCCATGTCGTCGGAGACGCACAGGAGGTGCGTTTCGTGGGCGCCGCCCGTCAGCACCTCGAACGCATGGCGGACCATCGTGGTCCGGGCGACCTCGCCGAAGGTGCCGATGTGGGGCAATCCGGACGGACCGTAACCGGTCTCGAAGAGGACGGGCCGGCCGCCGCGCCCGGGTCGTTCGACGCGATCGCGCAGGCGCCGCGCCTCCTCGAACGGCCAAGCCTTGCACTGTTCGGCCGCCTCTCGCTGCGCCTTCGTCACGTCGTTCGCCATCGCTCGAATTCTCTTGGAACGGCTGGTTCGGCACGCGGAGCGCAAGCCGTCGGCCATGTCTGTTCGCGGCAACCTATGCGGCTTCGACCCGCGACGCCAGCTCACCCTGATCGTGCCATCGCGCGGCGGCCGGGGATCGGGCGAACGCAAGTCCGTTGCATGGTGCGGCAAGGTCCTTAGGGATGGGGGCCGGCGCCGTCAATGCGGGTCGGGGACGGCGAGCGACAAGGTTGCCCGGGTTGACGAAATCTCCTAGACGTCACGGCAAGTGGCAGGGGGTTCCGCGGCCCTCCACGGGCGAGCAACCGCGGGAATACCGCCGGGGGCCTCGTGGGCTTCGTTTCCTTGCCGGCGCACACAACCAGCCGCATCGAGGACGGACCATGCCCTATGAACTCAGCACGCACGAGGCCCTGATCTACGTCATGGTGACGATGTCGGCCGTGGATCGGAACATGGGCGACGAGGAGTTGGCGCGCATCGGGTCGATCGTCAACGACCTGCCGGCCTTCCACGGCTTCGATGCCGACGGGCTCATCGCCATCGCACAGACCTGTGGCGAGCGGCTCTCGGCGGAATCCGGGCTCGACACGGTGCTCGCGAGCATCGCGCAAGCACTGCCCAAGCGGATGCACGAAACGGCCTATGCGCTGGCCGTCGAAGTTGCTGCCGCCGACCTCGAAATCCGCCAAGAGGAGCTTCGCTTCCTCGCGATGCTTCGCGACAGGCTCCATCTCGACAAGCTCATCGTTGCCGCGCTCGAGCGTGGCGCGCGCGCGCGGTATCAGACCGCATAGTCGGTGGCGGCGAACGGATGTGACCGGGCTGGCAAACGCACGAGACCGAAATGGCCGAGTACACGCTGCATTGCTTTGCCCAGTCGGGTAACGCCTACAAGGTGGCGCTGATGCTGGCGCTGACCGGTGCCGATTGGCAGGCTCGCTTTGTCGATTATTTCGGTGGCGAAACGCGCGGCGAGGCGTTCCGCAAGCTCAACCCGATGGGCGAAGTGCCGGTGCTCGAGCATGGCGAGCGCGTGCTGACCCAGTCGGGGGTGATGCTCGACTATCTCGCTGGCCAGACAGGACGCTTCGGGGCGCGCAGCGCCGACGAGGGACGGGAAATCCTGCGCTGGCTGCTGTGGGACAACCACAAGCTGACGAGCTACACCGCGACCTATCGCTTCCTCGGCCGGTTCGCGCCGGGCGCCTCGCCGGAGGTCATCGCCTTCTTCGGGCAGCGGGCTCGCACGGCCTGGGACGTGCTCGAGCAGCAGCTCGCGGGCCGCACCTTCCTGGTTGGCGAGCGCCCGACCATCGCCGACCTCTCGGCCTGCGGCTATCTCTATTTCGACGACGAGATCGGCGTCGACTGGGGCGAGTTCCCGAACGTGCTGGCGTGGCTCGAGCGGATCAGATCGCTCGAGGGCTGGCGTCATCCCTACGATCTGATGCCTGGCCAGCCGGTGGGGGCCACCTGAGAGGAGGTCCCGGCTTCCGCGCGATCAGGCAGCGTTGACGATGCGGCTCTGGATGTCGAGTACGGCCACCATGAAGGCGTGCTGATCCTCGATCGCCTCCTCGAACAGGGAAATGTAGCTCGGCGTGGTCGGCACGATGTCGCCGATGACATCGCCGTACTCGAAACGCAGGACCGCGTCGTGCTTGCGCGCGACCTTCTGCATGGCGATGTTGTCGGCAAGGCAGGTCACGTAAAGATGGGCTACGCCTCGGTTGCGGGCAGCCCGGATGACGCGGCCCATCAGTTCCGTGCCGATGCCATGACCGCGCCAAGCCGTTTCGACCGAGAATGCGCCCTCGGCCTCCTTGCCCCAGGCGATGCCGAGCTTGCGCAATTCGGCGACCGCACGCAGCTCGCCATCCTCGAAATAGCCGTAGGTCACGCCGGACGTATCACTGAGGCTCGCGGCGTACTCGCGCAAGAATGCATTGGAGACACTGTGGCCGAAGCGAAGGCGTCTACCCTCGAGGTCGAGCCGCAACAGATGTGCCTCGAAACGGGACTTCTCATGGGCCCAGAGCTTTCGGATGAAGCCGGAGCCGAAGGCGATCTCTGACATGTCGCGCCTCTTCATGTATGGCTGGCCGACGACGGTTGTGCGCTGCACATGAAACTAGTGACCAGATTGCTGCATTGCAATATGAGCAAGCGAGATGTCCGGATCGTGACGCAGGCAGCCAGACCAAAGGCATAGTTGTCATGCGTGGCCGGCAGGTGTCGTGTGGTGCCGGGGCGGAGCCGGCCGGGGTCGACGGACGATGAACGAGACGGTGCTCGAGAGTTATCGCCGGCTGGTGCGCGAGGGTCGGCTCGACCACGATCCAGCCCAGTTGCGTGCCGTCGAGGAGCTGCATCTGCTGGCTCGCCGCCTCGAGAGCCACGAGCGCTCGGGTGCCTCCTGGTTCTCCTCTCTGGCGCGGCGCCGCCCGGAGCCTCCCAAGGGGCTCTACATGTTCGGCGGGGTCGGTCGTGGCAAGACGATGCTGATGGACCTCTTCCATTCGAGGGTGCCGGTTGCCTCCAAGCAGCGTTGGCATTTCCATGCGTTCATGCGCGATGTGCACGAGCGCATAAGGGTGCGGCGCAGCACGTCGAACGGCGATCCGCTGGCGTTCGTCGGGGCGCAGATCGCCGAGCGCGGGCGGTTGCTCTGCCTCGACGAGTTCCAGGTCACGGACATTACCGACGCGATGCTGCTCGGTCGCTTGTTCGAAGCGCTGTTGGACAACGACGCCGTGATGGTGGCCACGTCGAATACGGCGCCGCGCGACCTTTATGAGAACGGCCTCAACAGGCAGCTCTTCCTGCCGTTCATCGAGCGGCTGGAGGCGAGCCTCGAGGTGCTCGAGCTCGATTCGCCGACCGACTACAGGTTGCGCAAGCTCGCCAGCGCGCCGCGCTACTTCAATCCGCTCGGAGCTCGAACGAGCGCACAGCTCCGCCAGGCGTGGCAGGGTCTCACGGGGGTCGAGCGGGGCGCGCCCGAGGTGTTGAAGGTCGCCGGGCGGGACGTCGTGGTGCCCGAGGCGCACGACGGTGTGGCGTTCATGCAGTTTGCCGACCTCTTCGAAAAGCCGCTCGGAGCGGGCGACTATCTCGCAATGGCGGCGCGATACCATACGATCATTCTCGACGGCGTGCCGCGCCTCGGGCCGGAGAGGCGCAACGAGGCGCGCCGCCTCATCACGTTCGTCGACGCCCTCTACGACAATGGCGTGCGGCTGGTCGTCGGGGCCGATGGGGAGCCGGACGAACTCTATCAGGCGGGCGATGGCGCCGACGCCTTCGCAAGAACCTCGTCGCGGCTCATCGAAATGCGCAGTGACAGCTATCTGGAGACCGAGCGGCGGGCCGGACGTGTCTCCTGAGACGATCCGGCCGGCGGCATGGCCGCCGGCCGTCACGCGGTGCACTTGCATGAAACCAGGCTGAAGGCCGGCGCCCGTGGGCGCCGGAAGGGTTCAGCTCGTTCAACGGCTGGGTTTGCCGCCGGTGCCACCGGTGCCGCTCTTGCCGCCGGTCTGCGGCGAAACGGGAGTCGGCTTTCCGGTTGGGCCACCCGTCGAAGCGGGTTTGGCTCCCGTCTGCGGTTTGGACGGGCCGGAGGGCGAACCTGGCTTGTTCATCTGAGGTGCTCCTGAAAGCAAGGCCGGGCGAAAATCGCCGGCCATGCGTAGAGCTGGGTGCGCGAGCCATGCAGCACCAGGGCACGACCCATGCGTGCATCGCGGATCGGATACGAAGGTTTCGCGCGAGTCGGGGCTCAAACGTGATTTGACCGTCCCCAGGCCGCCGCAATCTCGGTGTCCGTGCAACTCGAGACCCACTACAATGGTGTGATCCGGCGACGCCTTGAACGCGCCTGGCAATCGGGCTACTCCACGCGCTGAAGCACGGGGTCCGACGACGGAACCACCCAATCGTGCGAACCAAGGGGTGATAGCATGGCGCGGAAGCGGATCGCGTTGATCGGCGCGGGCATGATCGGCGGCACTCTGGCTCACCTCATCGCGCTCAAGGAGCTGGGTGACGTCATCCTGTTCGACATCGCCGAGGGCATGCCGAACGGAAAGGCGCTCGATCTTGCGGAATCGGCGCCCGTCGAAGGTTTCAACGTTTCGCTCGCCGGCACGAACAGCTACGCGGATCTCGCGGGCGCCGATGTCTGCATCGTTACCGCAGGCGTGCCGCGCAAGCCCGGCATGAGTCGCGACGACCTCCTCGAGATCAATCTCAAGGTGATGGACCAAGTCGGCGCCGGCATCCGCAAGTATGCCCCGGAGGCGTTCGTCATCTGCATCACCAATCCGCTCGATGCCATGGTCTGGGCGTTGCAGCGGGCCAGCGGCTGCCCCCGCGAGAAGGTGGTGGGGATGGCTGGCGTGCTGGATTCGGCACGGTTCCGCCACTTCCTCGCCGAGGAGTTGGGCGTCTCGGTGGAGGACGTCACGGCATTCGTGCTGGGCGGGCATGGCGATACGATGGTGCCGTTGACCCGCTATTCGGCGGTCGCCGGAATTCCTCTGCCCGATCTCGTCAAGATGGGCTGGATCACGGAGCGGCGGCTGGAAGAGATCGTCGATCGCACCCGCAACGGTGGCGCCGAGATCGTGCAATTGCTCAAGACCGGCTCGGCCTACTATGCGCCTGCATCCTCGGCGATCCAGATGGCCGAGAGCTACCTCAAGGATCAAAAGCGGGTGTTGCCGGCGGCCGCTTATCTGGACGGCCAGTTCGGCGTCAAGGGCCTCTATGTGGGAGTGCCGGTGGTGATCGGCGCCGGTGGTGTCGAGCGGATCGTCGAGATCGATCTCAACATGCGCGAGCGCTCCGCATTCCAGCACTCGGTGGAGGCGGTGAAGGGGCTGGTCGAGGCCTGTCAGCGTATCGCGCCAAATCTCGGGGCGTAGCGCCGGGTCGGCATGGTCGCCGCGCGAAAACGGCAGTAGACGCCAAGTCGGACGTGGTATACCAGATGCCAAGAGCGTCCTGACGCGACGGGAGGAGCGACGGTGAACATTCACGAGTATCAGGCCAAAGCCGTGCTCCGGTCGTTCGGCGTTGCGACCGGCGAGGGGCATCCGGCGTTCACGCCGGATGAGGCGGTCGAAGCGGCGCGCAAGCTGGCCGGGCCGGTCTATGTGGTCAAGGCGCAGATCCACGCCGGCGGGCGTGGCAAGGGCCGGTTCAAGGAGACGGCAGCCGGCGACAAGGGCGGTGTGCGCGTCGTGCGCTCCGTGGAAGACGTCCGCCGGGCCGCCGAGGAAATGCTCGGGCATACGCTGGTCACGCACCAGACGGGACCCGACGGTCGCAAGGTGCAGCGGCTCTACATCGAACAGGGCTCGGCGATCGCACGCGAACTCTATCTCTCGGTGCTGGTCGACCGGGTGACCTCGCGCGTCGCGTTCATCTCCTCCACCGAGGGCGGCATGGACATCGAGAAGGTGGCGCACGAAACGCCCGAAAAGATCCACACCATGACGGTCGATCCGGCAACCGGGATCATGCCGTTCCATGGGCGGCAGATCGCCTTCGCGCTCGGTCTCGAAGGCGACCAAGTCAAGCAGTGCGGGCGCCTTATCGGCAACCTCTACCGCGCTTTCACCGAAACGGACATGTCGCTGCTGGAGATCAACCCGCTGATCGTCACCGAGGCCGGTGATCTCCTCTGCCTCGATGCCAAGGTGAACTTCGATTCCAACTCGCTGCACCGTCACAAGGACATCGTCGGACTGCGCGACAAGGCCGAAGAAGATCCGACCGAACTGGCGGCATCGGAGTTCGACCTCAACTACATCAAGCTCGACGGCAAGATCGGCTGCATGGTGAACGGCGCCGGTCTCGCGATGGCGACCATGGACATCATCAAGCTCTATGGTTCGGAGCCTGCGAATTTCTTGGATGTCGGCGGCGGCGCCAACAAGACGCAGGTGATGAACGCCTTCAAGATCATCCTCTCGGACCCCAACGTCGAGGGCATTCTCGTCAACATCTTCGGCGGCATCATGCGCTGCGACATCATCGCGGAGGGTATCATCGCGGCCGCCAAGGAGATGGCGATATCGGTGCCGCTGGTGGTTCGCCTCGAGGGCACGAACGTCGAACTCGGAAAGCGCATCCTCAACGAGAGCGGTCTGGCGATCATCGCGGCCGACAACCTCAACGATGCGGCGCAGAAGATCGTCGCGCAGATCAAGGCTGGCTGAAGGCTGAACGTAAAACGATCGAGACCGTCGGCCACGGGCACGACGGTCCGGGAATGGTGGAAGGAATCCCCCCATGTCACAGAACACGTCGAAGATCGTCGAGATCGAGGTGCCAGAGGATTTGATGCTCCGCGTCGGGCGATTGGCGCGCGCCGAGGATCGGACCGTCACGGAATTCCTCTCGGCCGAAGTGGTGCGGATCGCGCGCGGTGACGGCGCGGTCGGCGCTGCCGTCGACAAGATGACCGTCAATCCGGGCATGGCGGATTTCCGGATCGGCTGGCGGGGACTGCGCGATCTCGACGCGCCGGCAGTGTCGCAGGAGTAGCCCGCGCGTCGAGGAATTCGCCCGGGCGAGGTCGATGCGCGATCGCTGTGATCGCAGCGCGGCGAACGTTGCCTGGAGGGCAAGACGATGGAGCTTGGTGCGCTGATCGACAAGCTGGCGCTGGGGCCAGTGACGACGGCTGTCGGGGTGACGTTGGCGGTGCTCGTGGTGTTGCGGATTTTGCGCGGCATCTTCGGGTTCTTCGTGACGATCTACCTCCTCATCGGGGTCGTCAGCTACCTCTACTGGATCCACGTCGAAGCCGGACCGCCGCACGGCACGTTCACCCCGAGCTTCGAGACGGGCTCCGAAATCGCCTACCAGGCGGTCATTGCGGCCGTCGCGATCGTCGGCTGGCCGTTCTGGCCGGTTACGCGGGCTTGGCTGCTCGGCTGACGGGCGGCGGGGCCGGAAAAGGAAGTCGGAACAGCAGCCCTCGAGACAGCGCAGGAAGGAACCGGGCGACCATGGCAATTCTCGTCGATGCAGGGACCAAGGTGATCTGCCAGGGGATCACCGGAGCGCAGGGCACCTTCCACACCGAGCAAGCCATCGCCTACGGAACGCGGATGGTCGGTGGCGTAACGCCCGGCAAGGGCGGAACGGAGCATCTCGGCCTGCCCGTGTTCGACACCGTCGGGCAGGCGGTCGAGGCGACCGGTGCCACGGCGAGCGTCATCTACGTGCCGCCGCCGTTCGCGGCCGATGCGATCGTCGAGGCGATCGATGCGGAGGTCGCTCTCATCGTCTGCATCACGGAAGGTATTCCGGTGCTGGACATGGTGCGGGTCAAGCGGGCGCTGTCGGGCTCCAGATCGCGGCTCGTCGGGCCGAACTGTCCGGGCGTCATCACGCCGGATGCCTGCAAGATCGGCATCATGCCGGGGCACATCCATCGCCGAGGCTCGGTCGGCGTCGTCTCGCGCTCGGGGACGCTGACCTACGAGGCGGTGAAGCAGACGACGGACGCCGGTCTCGGGCAGTCGACCTGCGTCGGGATCGGTGGCGACCCGGTCAAGGGTACCGAGTTCATCGACGTTCTCGAACTTTTCCTGGCGGACCCGGAGACCCACTCCATCATCATGATCGGGGAAATCGGAGGTTCGGCGGAAGAGGCGGCCGCGGATTTCGTCAAGCAGAACAAAGTCAAGAAGCCCATGGTCGGATTCATCGCGGGGGTCACGGCCCCGCCCGGCCGGCGCATGGGCCATGCGGGCGCCATCATCTCGGGGGGCAAGGGCGGGGCAGGCGACAAGATCGAGGCGATGCGCTCGGCCGGCATTCGCGTTTCGCCGTCGCCGGCCTCGCTGGGCACCACGCTTCTCGAAGTCCTCAAGAGTTGACGAGCGTCTAGCTTGCGTTCACGCCGCAAGCCAATAATTAGTGTGCGGAACCTGAACCAAACCGGAGTTTCGCACCATGGCTCGCCAGGCGCTGAACGAGGCGTTCGCACGCACATCGTTCCTTTCGGGAACGAACGCGGCCTACATCGATGAGCTCTTCCAGCGCTTCCAGGAAAACCCCGGCTCGGTGGACGAGAGCTGGCGGGCTTTCTTTGCGAGCATGCAGGACGTGGCACCGCTCCCGAACGGGGATGGGCATGGACCGTCCTGGACGCCGGAACGGCTGCCGTTCTCCGGTGACCGGGAGCTGACGGCGGCGTTCGATGGCGACTGGGATGCCATCGAGCAGCAGATGCAGGGGCGCCTCCAGCAGGCGGTCCAGTCGGTCGGCGGTAATCTTTCGGCGGCGGCGACGTTGCGCGCGACCCAGGACAGCGTGCGCGCTCTCATGATGATCCGCGCCTATCGTGTGCGCGGTCATCTGGCCAGCAATCTCGACCCGCTGGGGCTCGCCAAACGCAGCGACCACCACGAGCTCATGCCGGAGAGTTACGGTTTCACGGCGGCCGACCTCGACCGGCCGATCTTCCTCGACAAGGTGCTCGGACTCGAGACGGGTACGGTGCGCCAAATTCTCGAAATCCTTCAGCGTACCTACTGCGGCACCATCGGCGTCGAGTTCATGCACATCTCGGACCCGACCCAGAAGGCATGGATCCAGCAGCGCATTGAAGGGGAGGATAAGGGCATCTCCTTCACGCGGGAGGGCAAGCGCGCGATCCTCAACAAGATCATCGAGGCCGAGACCTTCGAAGGTTTCCTGGACGTCAAGTACACCGGAACCAAGCGTTTCGGTCTCGACGGCGGGGAGTCGATGGTGCCGGCGCTCGAGCAGATCACCAAGCGGGGCGGCCAGCTCGGGTTGCGCGAGATCGTCGTCGGGATGCCGCACCGGGGCCGGCTCAACGTGCGCTGCAATGTCATGGGCAAGCCGCATCGCGCGTTGTTCCACGAATTCCACGGCGGATCGGCGAACCCCGAGGACGTCGAAGGCTCGGGGGATGTCAAATATCACCTCGGGGCGTCGTCGGACCGCGAGTTCGACGGCAACAAGGTGCATCTCTCACTGACCGCCAACCCCTCGCATCTCGAAATCGTCGATCCCGTCGTGCTCGGCAAGGTCAGGGCAAAACAGGATCAACTCAACGATGCGGCGCGGGTGCGGGTGCTGCCGCTGCTATTGCACGGCGATGCCGCCTTCGCCGGCCAGGGCGTCGTGGCGGAGTGTTTCGGCCTCTCGGGCCTCAGGGGCCACCGGACCGGGGGCTCCATCCACTTCATCGTCAACAACCAGATCGGCTTCACGACGTCTCCGCACCATTCGCGCTCGTCGCCTTATCCCTCGGATGTCGCGCGCATGATTGAAGCGCCGATCTTTCACGCCAACGGCGACGATCCCGAGGCGGTCACTTACGTCGCCAAGGTCGCGACCGAGTTCCGCCAGCGTTTCGGCAAGCCGGTCGTGATCGACATGTTCTGCTATCGGCGGCTCGGCCACAACGAAGGCGACGAGCCTTCGTTCACGCAGCCGCTGATGTACAAGCGGATTCGCCAGCACCCCAAAGTGTCCGATATCTATGCGCGCCGGCTGATCGAGGAAGGCACGGTCGAGGAGCAGGAAGTCGATGCGATGCGCGCGTCGTTCCGCGCGCATCTCGAAGGGGAGTTCGCAGCGAGCGACAGCTATCGGCCGAACAAGGCCGATTGGCTCGACGGCCGTTGGTCGGCGATCGGCTTTGCCGAGGAAGGGGCGCGGCGGGGGACCACCGGCGTCGAGCCGGAAGTGCTGAAGGAGGTCGGCCGGCGGCTGACGACGCTGCCCAAGGACCTCGAGGCGCACAAGACGATCCTGCGGCTCGTCGAGCGACGGCGGCAGATGGTGGAGGGGGAGGTGCCCGTCGACTGGGCGATGGCCGAGCACCTGGCATTCGGTACCCTGCTGAAGGAGGGATTTCCGGTGCGCCTCTCGGGACAGGATTCCGAGCGCGGTACATTCTCGCAGCGCCATGCCGTCATCACCGATCAGAACGACGAGCACACCTACACGCCCCTCAAGAACGTTTCCGCCGACCAGGCTCGGTTCGAGGTCATCAACTCGATGCTCTCGGAGGAGGCGGTGCTCGGCTTCGAGTACGGCTACAGCGTCAGCGAGCCGATGGCGCTGGTCCTCTGGGAGGCCCAATTCGGCGATTTCGCCAACGGGGCTCAGGTCGTGATCGACCAGTTCATTTCCTCGGGCGAGAGCAAGTGGCTGCGCATGTCGGGCCTCGTGCTCCTTCTGCCACACGGCTACGAGGGGCAGGGGCCGGAACACTCCTCGGCGCGTCTCGAGCGCTATCTGCAGCTCTCGGCGGAGGATAACTGGCAGATCGCGAATTGCACGACCCCGGCGAATTATTTCCACATCCTGCGCCGGCAGCTGCACCGCAGATTCCGCAAGCCGCTGGTCCTGATGACGCCGAAGTCGCTGCTGCGGCACAAGCGCGTCATTTCCTCCTTGACCGAGTTCGCGCCGGGAACCAGCTTCCACCGCGTCCTCTGGGACGACGCGCAGAGCGCGCCGGGGAGCACTCTGGAGCTGAAGGACGATACTCGAATCCGCCGGGTCGTCATGTGTTCGGGAAAGGTCTACTACGACCTTCTCGAGCGGCGCGAGGAACTCGGCATCGACGATGTCTACCTGCTGCGTCTGGAGCAGCTCTATCCCTTCCCGGCGCGCGCCCTGATGGACGAGCTGATGCGCTTCAAGGACGCGGAAATGATCTGGTGCCAGGAGGAGCCCAAGAACATGGGTGCCTGGACGAGCGTCGAGCCGAATATCGAATGGGTGCTTCAGCACATCGACGCGAAATTCGCGAGACCACGCTATGTGGGGCGGGCCGCATTGGCTTCCACGGCCACGGGTCTCTTCGCCAAGCATCAGAAGGAACAGTCGGCGCTCGTCGAGGATGCACTCGGCGTCGACTGAACGGCATCGCAGGCTCGGCTCGAGCCGGGCCCGCCAGAAGGGAATGGTCAAGATGGCAATCGAAATCAAGGTCCCGACACTCGGTGAGTCGGTGACGGAGGCGACGGTCGGGCGCTGGTACAAGCAGGCTGGCGACAGCGTCGCGGCCGACGAGCCTCTGGTCGAGCTCGAGACCGACAAGGTGACGCTCGAGGTCAATGCGCCGAGTGCGGGGACGCTTTCGGAGGTGGTGGTCGCGGAGGGAGCGACGGTCGGTGTCGGCGCCCTGCTCGGGATGATAACCGTCGGTGCCGGAGGGGAAAAATCCACCACGGGCGGGGCGGGCAAGGGCGCGGCCGCTGCCCCGGTGGCCTCGGTGCCGCCGGTCAAGGCCGGTGGCAGTGGCACGTCGATGCCTCCCGCTCCGGCGGCGCGAAAGATTCTCACTGAGAGTGGGGTCGATCCGGCGAGCGTTGCCGGGTCCGGGCGGCGCGGGCAGGTGCTGAAGGAGGATGCCGTGGCGGCGGTGGATGCGCGGGCCGGCGGGGCAGCCCCGGGCGTATCGGGGATCGCCTCCATGGTTCCGCCGCCAGCGGCCTCGAGCGCACCCCGCGCGCCGGTTGCCCTCGGTGATGCCGAGCGCGAGGAGCGCGTGCGGATGAGCAAGCTGCGCCAGACGATCGCGCGGCGGTTGAAGGACGCGCAGAACACCGCAGCGATGCTGACCACGTTCAACGACGTCGACATGACGGCGGTCATGGGACTGCGCAGCCAATACAAGGACGTGTTCGAGAAGCGCTATGGCGTGCGGCTCGGATTCATGGGCTTCTTCGTCAAGGCCGCCATCCAGGCGTTGCGCGACGTGCCGGCGGTGAACGCGGAGATCGATGGAACCGACATCATCTACAAGAATTATTATCACATCGGTGTCGCGGTCGGGACCGAAAAGGGGCTGGTGGTGCCGGTCGTGCGCGATGCCGATCAGCTTTCCCTTGCCGACATCGAAAAGACGATCAACGATTTCGGCGCCAGGGCGCGGGACGGAAATCTGACGATCGAGGAGATGCAGGGCGGCACGTTCACGATCTCGAACGGCGGCGTCTACGGCTCCCTCATGTCGACGCCAATCCTCAATGCGCCGCAGTCCGGCATCCTCGGCATGCACCGCATCGAGCAGCGGCCGGTGGTGCGCGAGGGGGCGATCGTGGCGCGGCCGATGATGTATCTGGCGCTCTCCTACGATCACCGCATCGTCGACGGCAAGGAGGCGGTGACGTTCCTGGTGCGCCTCAAGGAGAATCTCGAGGACCCGCAGCGGTTGCTCATCGGCGTTTGAGGCTGATCGATCGGCCGGAGCGGCGGGGCGACGAGGGAGGGGAATGCCATGGGCGTGCACCCATACCTCTGTCTCGCCGATCTGCCGGCGGCCATCGCTTACTACGCAAGGGCGTTCGGGGCGGAGCAATTCCACTCCTCGCTTGCGGCGGACGGCGTAACGCTGCTGCATGCGCGCATCCGCGTGGCGGGCTCGGTGGTCATGCTGTTCCAGGACATGGAGGATGCGCTGATCGGTGTCCTGCCGGCCGAGGCGCTCGGGGCAACCAGCGTCATCGTGCGGTTCGAAGTCGCGGACCGGGCGACGGTCGATAGGCTCTGCGCCGGGGCGGTCGCGCATGGCGGCCTGATGATGCTGGCGCCGGCAGTGACCGGGTGGGGTGAATACTACGGGCGGGTGATCGACCCGTTCCGGCACTCCTGGGCGTTCGGGGCGCCCTAGGAGGACACTCCGGACCGCGCGGTCCAGGTGACGTTGAAGGCAATAGGGCGAGGAGCAGAGGCATGGCGAACAGCTACGACGTGGTGATCATCGGGACCGGGCCCGGCGGCTACGTGTGTGCGATCCGGGCCGCCCAGCTCGACCTCAAAGTGGCGGTGGTGGAAAAGCGCGGTGCGCACGGGGGCACCTGCCTCAATGTGGGGTGCATTCCCTCCAAGGCGCTCCTGCACGCCTCCGAACTCTACGAGGAAGCGGGCCACGGCATGGCAGGGATGGGAATCGCGGTTTCCCCGCGGCTCGACCTTTCCAAGATGATGGCATTCAAGGACGAGGGCGTTTCCGGCAACGTCCAGGGCGTCGATTACCTCCTCAAGAAGAACAAGGTCGATGCGTTCGACGGCAGCGGTCGGATCGTCTCGCCGGGGGTCGTCGAGGTGACTGGGCGCGACGGCACGACGACCATGCTCGAGGCGCGCGACATCGTCATTGCGACGGGTTCCGACGTGGCGAAGCTGCCGGGCGTCGAGATCGACGAAAAATCGGTCGTCTCCTCGACCGGTGCGCTCACGCTCGACAAGGTGCCGGGCCATCTCGTCGTCGTCGGGGCCGGGGTGATCGGGCTCGAGCTCGGATCGGTCTGGCGGCGGCTCGGCTCGAAGGTCACAGTCGTCGAATTCCTCGATCGCATCGTGCCGACCGAGGACCTCGAGGTCGCCAAGAGCTTCCAGCGCATCCTCAAGAAGCAGGGGATGGAATTCAAGCTCGGCCACAAGGTCGTCGGGGTGGCGCGGGGCGGCAAGGGCCTCGAGGTGATGGTCGAGCCGGTCAAGGGCGGGGCGGCCTCCAAGATCGAGGCCGACGTCGTGCTGGTTGCCATCGGGCGCGTCGCTTACACCGAAGGGCTCGGCCTCGAGGCGGTCGGCGTCGAGCGCGACAAGCGCGGCCGGGTGGTGGTGGATGCGCACTATCGGTCGAGCGTGCCGGGCATCCATGCGATCGGCGACGTGATCGCCGGGCCGATGCTGGCGCACAAGGCGGAAGATGAAGGCGTCGCGCTCGCCGAGATCCTCGCGGGCCAGGCGGGGCACGTGAACTACGACGTCATTCCGAGCGTGATCTACACCTATCCGGAGGTCGCCTCCGTCGGCCGGAGCGAAGAGGCGCTCAAGGAAGCGGGGGTTGCCTACAAGGTCGGTAAATTCCCCTTCACGGCGAACGGCCGCGCCAAGGTGAACCGGCAAACCGATGGTTTCGTCAAAGTGCTGGCGGATGCCGACAGTGACCGCATCCTCGGTGTCCACATCATCGGCCCGCACGCCGGAACCATGATCGCGGAGGCGGCGATCATCATGGAATTCGGCGGTTCGGCCGAGGATCTCGCGCGCACATGCCATGCCCATCCGACGCTCTCGGAAGCCGTCAAGGAGGCGGCGCTCGCGGTCGATGGCCGGGCCCTGCACATGTAGCCTCGCGCTTCGGGGGGGCGCGGATTTCGCTGACGAGACCTCTTTCCTTTCCGCGATGAACTTGCGAACCTCCGGGCCGAGGCCGACGGGTGCCTTTCGGGAGGAAGATCATGGTGGACGGTGCTAGTGGCGTGCGGACGCGTCCGCTCAATCCGCATTTCGGAGTGGAGGTCGAGGGGCTGAAGCTCTCGGATGTCGCCTCCGGTTCCGGCTACGAAGAACTGCGCGGATTGTTCGAAGAGCATTCGGCGCTGTTGTTCCGGGCGCAGGACATCACCGACGAGCAGCATCTCGCGCTCGCGAGGCGCTTCGGCGTGATCGAGGATCGCAAGGCGGACGAGCGCAAGCCCGGCGAGACAGTCGGGGTCTCGCACGTCACCAACGTGCAGGAGGATGGTTCGCTCAGCGGGGAGATGGACCTCCACACGCTCCACCTCAAGGCGAACTTCCTCTGGCACATCGACAGCACGTTCCTGCCGTCGCCGGCGCTCACCAACATCCTCATCGCGCGGGTGGTGACGACGTCGGGTGGGGCAACGGAACTCGCCTCGACGCGAGCAGCGTTCGCCGCGATGCCGGAGACGATGCGCGAGCGTTTGCGCAAGGCGGTGTTCCGCCACCACTACTCGCATTCCCGCGCACAGATTTCGCCGGAACTGGCCAAGCTGCCGATGTTCCACAAGTGGCCCGAGCAGCGCTGGCGCGCGGTCGTCGCCAATCCTCTCAACGGGGCGGAGGCGATCTATGTCGCCTCGCACGTGTGGTCGGTCGAGGGGATGGAGGAGGCCGAAGGCCGGCGTTTCGTGCGGGAGGTGCTCGAGTTCTGTACGCAGCCGAGGTTCGTCTATTCACACAATTGGACGCCTGGCGATGTTCTCATCTGGGACCAGCGGGCGGTGCTGCATCGGGGCACGCCGTGGCCGTGGGCGGAGCCGCGCAAGCTGGCGAGCCTCTGTGTGACGATGTCGGAGGCCGATGGCCTCGCCGCGCTCCGGCCTGCGCTGGCGGCCTGAAGATAGGGCGCCGGGCTCGATCTGGTTCGGCCCGGCGTCGCAATGCTCACTGGCTCACTCGGCCGGTGTCACCGTCCAGCCGCGTTCCCGCAACATGGCGACGATGCCGACGTCGGCCGGCAGGTGCAGCGCGCCGACGCCTATGAAGGCATTGCCCTTTTCCAGGATCGGGTCGAGCCGTTCGACCATGACGCGGTTGCGACGGTCGATGAGTGCGATCTGGAACCCGCGAAGCGCCTTGTCCATGTCGATTTCGAGGGTGCTGTCCTTCATCATGTGACGGGTCAATTCCCAGATGCCGCCGATACGGCGGTCGAGGTAGAGCCCGATGAGGCTTTCGAGGCCGTCCTCGGCGTTCTCGAAGGTGACGAGGCTCGCGCGCATCCAGGCGACCTGCGATTCGAGGTCGATGTCGGCCATCGCCGTCAGTTGCTCTTCAGGCGTCTCCAGACCCACAGGCTCGAGACCACGGTCGCGGGCGGACTGCTCGATGGAGCCATCGAGGCTGTCGATGCCTGCAACGGTGCGGCGCTTTTCGCATTCCGGCACTGAAAGCAGCGCGGTCAGCAGCCAGGGCTTCAGCATCGGAGCGAGCGCGGCCGGCATGCCGTTCGCCTCGACGATCTTGGCAAGCTTACTCGCCTCGGCCTCGGTCACGAACTCGCTCAGTGTGCGCCCGTCGGTGAAGAGGACCTTTTCGCCGATGTTCATCATGGCCGCCGCCATGCGCTCGTCGGTGAGGCCGACCGCCTCGAGCACGACCTGGTCGGCGGCCGCGAGCGCGGCCGATGCGGCGGCCGGCAAATCCCGCACACGCGGATCGGTCAGATGGATGGTGCCGAGCAAGTGCGAGGGAGCGACACCGGGGCGCTCGATGCGCCAGAAGAGTGCCCCGGCATTGGGCATCGCCTCGGCGGCCGCCATGACGCGACCGTGCGCCGCGGGATCGTTCACGGCCATCTCGGCAACGAGGTTGCGGCCCTTGCAGGTCGGGGGATCCTGTTCCGCACGGGCCGTCATGGTGAGCGTGGTCGCGCAGACGAGGGACAGCATCAACCGACCGACTGTGGATCTCGAGCTCATGTCCGGCTCCTTGGAGTGAGCAAAGGCGCAGTGTAGCGGCGCAGACCTTAGGCAACGAGTGTGACCGAGGCATGCCCCGCCGGTCACCCTTCATCGTCCACCGGTTTTGCGACACGGGGATGGGCGGCGGCGTAAACCTCGAGGAGGCGGGCGCGGTCGACCTCGGTATAGACCTGCGTCGTCGAAAGCGAGGCGTGACCGAGCAATTCCTGGATCTGGCGGAGATCGGCACCGGAGGAAAGCAGGTGCGTTGCAAAGGAATGGCGTAGCGCGTGTGGTGTCGCGGTTTCCGGCAGGCCGAGGCGGTCGCGCAGGCGCTCCATGAGGAGCTGGATGATGCGGGGCGAGAGCGGGCCGCCCTTGGCCCCGACGAAGAGGGGATCGGAGGCTGTGAGCGGAAAGGGACAAAGCGCCAGGTAGCGCTCGATGGCGGCGGTCACGGCCGGCAGGATCGGCACGAGGCGCTCCTTGCCGCCCTTGCCGGTGATGCGAAGCACCTCGCGGCCGGCGTTCGGCGTGTCGGCGCGGGTAAGGCCGAGGGCCTCGGAAATGCGCAGGCCCGCACCATAAAGCAGCGAGAGCACGGCGAGGTCGCGGGCAGCGATCCAGTCCTCGGCGGCAAAAGGCTGTTCGGCGACGACGGCGAGGGCCTTTTCGACGGTGAGGGGTTTGGGGATCGAGTGGCGGCGCTTCGGCAGGGCGATGCGCTGGATGGTGCGGTTTGTTGCGATGCCCTCGCGCTCGAGGAAGGCGAAGGCCGAGCGCAGAGCGGACAGCGCGCGCGCGAGCGTGCGGCTCTCGGCGCCGTGGCGACGGCGGGCTGCCATGAAGCCGCGGAAGTCGGCGAGCTTCAGCTGGCCGAGGTCGGCGACGGTCGGAGGATAGCCGAGGCGGTGGGCGAGGAAGGCGATGAACTGGCGGGCGTCCCGCTCGTAGGCAACGAGCGTGTTGTCTGCGAGGCCGCGACCGTGTCGCAGGTCCGAGAGCCAAAGAGCGATGGCGTCGCCGAGATCGGCATCGAGGGCGAGTTCGCCCTGGCCGGCGCGCCGCGCGGCGCGGGGAGATGGCGGCATGGGGTTGCGTGCTCCCGCCGAAATGGCAAGCGAATCATCGGCGAGAGGATAACACGGGAGCAGCGGATCGGGCGGCCGATAGCTGTTCAACCGCCCGCCGGCACGTGCGCGGCGGGGGCGGTCTCGTAGTGCTGCACGAGCGGGCGGCCGCCTTCGTAGAAGGGATGGAGAAGGGCGCGCCAGCGTTCATAGCGCTCGGAGCCGCGAAAGCCGACCTCGTGGGCATCGACGCTCTCCCACCTGACGAGGAGGAGATAGCGCCCCGGCGTCTCGATGCAGCGATGGATGTCGAGGCCGAGGAAGCCGGGGGTCGCGGCAATGAGCGGCAGCGCCTCCGCGAGGGCGGCCTCATAGGCGGCGGCGCGCTCCGGCGCGACGTCGAGGATGGCGTGCTCGAGGATCATGTCAGAGGATCGTCTGGCCGGTCTTGGCCCAGTCGGCGAGAAACGCGGCGAGACCCTTGTCCGTCAGAGGATGCTTGACGAGGTCGCGCAGGATCGCGGGCGGGATGGTGGCCACGTCGGCGCCCGCCATGGCGCTTTCCTTGACGTGGTTGACGGTGCGGATCGAGGCCGCCAGGATCTCGGTGCCGAGGGCGGGATAATTGTCATAGATGGTGCGGATCTCGCCGATCAGCTCCATGCCGTTGAGGCCGATGTCGTCGAGCCGACCGACGAATGGCGAGACGAACGTCGCGCCCGCCTTGGCGGCGAGCAGCGCCTGGTTGGCGGAAAAACACAGGGTCACATTGACCTTGGTGCCTTCGCCGGTGAGCGCCTTGCAGGTCTTGAGGCCGTCCCAGGTCAACGGCACCTTGATGGTGACGTTGGGGGCGATGGCGGCGAGCTTGCGGCCTTCGGCGAGCATCGTCTCGGTGTCCGTGGCGGCGACCTCGGCGCTCACCGGGCCCGGCACGATGGCGCAGATTTCCGCGATCACCTCGGTGAACTTGCGTCCGCTCTTGGCGATCAGTGACGGATTGGTGGTGACCCCATCGAGCAGGCCCGTCGCCGCCAGCTCCCTGATCTCGGCGACGTCCGCCGTGTCGACGAAAAACCGCATCGTCTCGCTCCCGCCCGAATTGCGTTCCGTGGATCGAGCAGGCGCGCCGGATGATTCGGCGGCGACCGAATGCTAAGAGTGCGCGCGTGGATCGGACCCAGAGCCTCCCATACGCGGAATTCTCCGCCGAGGCCAGCACACGGCGTGTCGCCGTGCTGCTGCCGGTGCTGCTCGACCAGTGCTACGATTACAGCGTCCCCGACGGGCTGGAGCCCGAGGTCGGCAGCTTCGTCGAGGTTCCGTTCGGGCCGCAGCGGCGGATCGGCATCGTCTGGCCACGCGGCGAAGGCGATGGGGATGGCAAGCCGGTCGCCAGCGCTCGGCTCAAGCCGATCGGTCAATTGCTCGACGTGCCGGCGTTGCCGGAGGTTTCCCTGCGGTTCGCGGAGTGGATCGCGCGCTATACGCTCGCACCGCGGGGGATGGTCATTCGCCTCATGATGAGCGCCGGCGAGGTGTTCGAGCCGACCAGGCCGCGCTTCGGGCTGAAACTGGCCGGCCGGGTGCCCGATCGCATGACGCCGGGCCGCGAGAAGGTGATCGCGGTCGCCCGCGACGGGGGGGTGCGGACCAAGGCGGCGCTCGCGGCGGAAGCCGGCGTCGGGGCGGGCGTCGTCGACGGGCTCGTTGCCGCCGGGGCGCTCGTTGCCGTCGAGATCGCGCCGGCACGCTACCGGCCGCCCGACCCCGACCATCACGTGCCGTCGTTCGACGAGGACCAGGCGATCGCGGTCGAGACGCTGCGCGGGGCGGTCGAGGCCGGCGTCTTTTCGGTCAGCCTACTGGACGGCGTGACGGGCTCGGGCAAGACGGAGGTCTATTTCGAGGCGGTGGCGCATGCGCTCAGGGCCGGGCGCCAGGTGCTCGTGATGCTGCCGGAGATCGCGCTCACCGGCCAGTTCCTCGCGCGTTTCGAAAAGCGCTTCGGCGTGCGGCCGGTGGAATGGCATTCGGCGGTCGGCGCGGCCGAGCGGGCGCGGCTGTGGCGGGCGGTGGCGACGGGCGAAGCGCGAGCGGTGATCGGGGCGCGCTCGGCGCTCTTCCTGCCGTTCACCGATCTCGGGTTGATCGTCGTCGATGAAGAGCACGACGCCGGCTACAAGCAGGACGACCGCGTCAACTACCAGGCCCGCGACATGGCGGTGGTGCGCGCCTCGCTCGGCGGGGCGGCGGTGGT
Source organism: Hyphomicrobiales bacterium (assembly GCA_016125495.1). Classification (NCBI taxonomy): domain Bacteria; kingdom Pseudomonadati; phylum Pseudomonadota; class Alphaproteobacteria; order Hyphomicrobiales; species Hyphomicrobiales bacterium. Next base: position 140,245 of record WGLQ01000019.1, read on the forward strand.
GCTCGCCTCGGCGACGCCCTCGATCGAGAGCCACGTCAACGCGCGCAACGGGCGCTATCGGCATCTCCGGCTGACGCGGCGCTACAACACGGCGGAATTGCCCGAGATCACGGCCATCGACCTTCGGCGGGAGCCGCCGGAGAAGGGTTCTTGGCTGAGCCCGGCGCTGGTTGCGGCACTCGCCGAGACGATGGCGGGCCGACAGCAGTCGCTGCTCTTCCTCAACCGGCGTGGCTATGCGCCCCTCACGCTCTGCCGGGCCTGCGGGCACCGGGTCGAGTGCCCGCAGTGCACGGCATGGCTCGTCGAGCACCGATTCCGTGGCCGGCTGATCTGCCACCACTGCGGATTCTCGATGCCGCTGCCGAAGGCATGCCCCAATCCCAAGTGCGATGGGGAGGATACGCTGGTCGCCTGCGGACCCGGCGTCGAGCGTATCGCCGAGGAGGTCGCCGAGCGGTTTCCGCAGGCCCGCGTCTCGCTGCTTTCGAGCGACCTCATTCCGGGCGTCAAGGAGATGCGGCGCGAACTCGACAGGATCATGTGCGGTGAAGTCGACATCATCATCGGTACGCAGATCGTCGCCAAGGGCCACCATTTCCCCGGTCTCGCGACGGTCGGCGTGGTGGACGGGGACCTCGGCCTCGGCCAGGGCGATCCGCGGGCGGCCGAACGTACCTTCCAGCTCCTTCATCAGGTGACGGGGCGGGCGGGGCGCGAGAGCACGTCCGGGCGCGGCTTCATCCAGACCCATTTTCCGGAGCATCCCGTGATGGCCGCGATCCTCGCCGGTGACCGCGAGGCCTTTCTCGAGCACGAGATCGCGGCTCGTCAGGCGGCCCTGATGCCGCCGTTCGGGCGGCTGGCGGCGCTCGTCGTCAGTGCCCGTGCCAAACCGGAGGCCGAGGGCTATGCCAAGGCGGTGGTGCGGGCGGCACCGGACTCGCGGCACGTGCTGGTGCTGGGGCCGGCCGAGGCGCCGATCGCGGTCGTGCGAGGTCGCTACCGGTTCCGCATCCTGGCACGGGCGCCCCGTGAGCTCGACCTCCAGGCCTACATGCGCGCCTGGATCGAGCGGATGCCGCGCGCGCACGGCGACATCCGGTTGAGCATCGACATCGATCCCTACAATTTCCTCTAAGACCCGATGAGGTTGCCGCCAGCGGCGGGCGCGGCGTCAACCATCGCGACGTTCGAGGGGGCGGGGCGGCGCAGCAACCCGTGGACCCGGGCGCAATGCTTGACTATCGTCGCGCGATACGATCGTCCGTGCACTTGCCGTAGCGGAGCCATCCGAATGCTTACCCGCGCCAGCCTCCTGTCCTTGCCGAGCGCGCTCGCAGTGCTCTTTGTCGCCTCGATCGCGTTCTTGAGTGTGCCCGGTACTGGACTCGGCCAGATCTTCATCCAGGACACGCCAGGCACGCGGGCACCCTGCGTGGTTTACGATGCACGCAGCTTTCGCGGACGGGCTCTGCCACTACGGGCAAACCAGTCGGTCGGTAACCTCGGACGGGCGTGGGATGACCGCCTCGCGTCCGTTGCGATAGCGCCGGGCTGCCGTTTGGTCACCTACGAAGACCCTGAATTCAACGGTGACCGGCGGACCTTCAGCCAGGATGCTCCATTCATGGAAGGCTATTGGGAGCGGCGCGTCAGCTCGCTGCAGTGCCTCTGCGGCGCCGCGGGTGGCACTTTCGACGCGGGCCAGCCGCCGGCCGGCACGATCGCCGGTGGCGACGGGCAGGGCCTGCCGCCGTCGGCCGGACCGAGCCCCGATGTCTGCGCCGTCTACCGCGATCCGGGCTTGCGGGGACCTTGGGTCGAGATCGGCCGCGATCGTGAGGCCGCGAGGCTCGCGCCCGAGGTGAACGGGCTGGTGTCGTCGCTGTCGGTGCCAGATGGCTGCGAGCTGACCGTGTTCGATCAGGAAGGCGGGCTCGGCCAGAGCATCGGGTTTTCGCAGGGCTCCTATTCGCAGCTCGGGCGCACCTGGGACAATGTGATCCGATCGGCCGCATGTGCCTGCGACGGCGGGCGGGGCTCGGGTTCGGCCGAGGTCGAGGATCGCGAAGTCGACGACCCGGACGGTGCCGAGGCGGGCGCGACGCCGCAGGCGCCGCCAACCGTCGATGCGAGCGTGATGCGCTGCATCCTCTATACCGAGGCCGGTATGCGCGGGAGGGGCGTCGGCCTTCGCGATGGTACGCGCGGACGGCTCGCCGGCTCGGCCGTCGACGGCTCGCTGAGTTCGGTGCGGGTCACGCGCGGCTGTTCGCTGACACTCGAGGACGGCGACGGCGCGGTAAGGGTGTTCGAGCGCAGCGACGACGGCGTAACGGGGCGCTGGCAGCGCGATGCGCGGTTCGCGGCGTGCGCCTGCTCGCAGGCCGCCGAAGAGGCGGACGGGAGCCAGCCACAGGCGAGCGCGGGTGGTGGCGGCGACGGTGGGCAGGCCGCGCCTGAACCCATGTGCGTCATCTACGAGAACAAGGCGTTCGTCGGTCGGCGGCTGCAGGTTCCGGCCGGTGGTGGTTTCAGCTCGCTCGGTCAGCTCGACGACCGTGTCTCCTCGGTCACGGTGACTGAGGGCTGCCAGCTCGACGCCTACGAACATGCCGATTTCAACATGGCCACGCGCGGTTTCAAGGCGTCGTTCCGGCGTGACGCGGTGCGCCTCGACAGCTCGTTCGACGATCGCTTTTCGTCGGTCGTCTGCCGTTGCGATGCGCCGGCCGAGCCGGCGGCTTCCGAGAGCTCCGAGAGCGGTGCCAACAGGGCGGGATCGCAGAATGCGGGCGGCACGCCCGGCGCTGGCGTCACCAGCCCCGACATGATGTGCGCACTTTATGAGGACCGCGGACGGGGCGGGCGAAGCCTCGAGATGGCGGGCAACACGGGCTTTCGCAAACTGAAAAGCTGGGCGGGTCTCGTCTCGTCGGTGGCGGTCGCCGAGGGCTGCCGGTTGCTGCTTTATGGCGACGAGGAGTACAGCGGTGCCGGAGCACCGGTCGATCCGGGAGAGTTCGACCTGCCGCCGGAACTCGATGGCGCGGTACGCTCTGCCAAATGCAGCTGCCGCTAGCCACGTACGGGCAGAGGTCGACGGCTACAGCCCCCTGACATAGAATCATGATTTGCAAAGTTTTTTTCGTCGACCGGCCGGGCCGCTGAAGAATGGCCGTCGAAGTCTGGAACGCGTTGACGAAGAGCGTCGCAAATGCGCCGTTGGAAGTAGGGTCGGACCGTTGCGTGGCGTGGGGGCGTGTGTTAGACGACCCTCGGCTTCTAGAGGGGCGAGCCGAATGCACTGCCATTTGCGCCGTGCCCTTCCCTGACCAGAAAATTTCCTTCCCAATCGACAGGGGCGGTCGTCACTCGGCCGGCACTGCGCGGAGCCAGGGCGAGAGCGGCTGAACATGGCGGGCGACGAATCGACAAACTCGGGTATGCCGGGGCGCTATGCGAATGCGCTGTTCGAGTTGGCCGAGAACGACGGATCATTGGACAGGGTCGCGGGTGAGCTCGAGCGCTTCCAGGCTCTGCTGGACGCGAGCAGCGATCTCGACCGCTTGGTGAGAAGTCCGGTGTTCGGCGCCGAGGACCAGGCGCGCGCGCTCGGTGCCGTGCTGGAGCGTGCCGGCGTGACGGGTCTGACCGCCAACTTCCTCGGTCTCGTCGCGCGCAATCGTCGGCTGTTCGCCGTGCGCCAGATGATCAAGGACTTCCGCACCCAGCTGGCGCGCCATCGAGGCGAGATCAGCGCGGAGGTCACGTCGGCCGTGCCGCTCAACGACGAGCAGATGGGCGCTTTGCGTGAGACGCTGCGCGCCTCGCTCGGTAAGGACGTCCAGGTTACGACGAACGTCAACAGCGAGTTGATCGGCGGTCTCATCGTCAAGGTCGGCAGCCGGATGATCGATTCGTCAATTCGCACCAAACTCAACGCACTACGCGTCGCCATGAAAGAGGTGGGCTGATGGAAATCCGCGCCGCAGAAATCTCGGCCATTCTGAAGGAGCAGATCCGCAACTTCGGTCGGGAGGCCGAGGTCTCCGAGATCGGGCAGGTGCTTTCGGTCGGTGACGGCATCGCGCGTGCCTACGGCCTCGACAACGTGCAGGCTGGCGAACTCGTCGAGTTCGAGAACGGCACGAAGGGCATGGCGCTGAACCTCGAGGTGGACAACGTCGGCATCGTGATCTTCGGCGATGACCGGGCGATCAGCGAAGGCCAGACGGTCAAGCGCACCAAGACCATCGTGGACGTGCCGGTCGGCATGGGCCTGCTCGGGCGCGTCGTCGACAGTCTCGGCAACCCTCTCGACGGCAAAGGGCCGATCCAGGCCAGCGAGCGCCGGCTGGTCGACGTCAAGGCGCCGGGCATCATTCCTCGCAAGTCGGTGCACGAACCGGTCCAGACGGGTCTCAAGGCGATCGACGCACTCATCCCGATCGGGCGCGGCCAGCGTGAGCTGATCATCGGCGACCGCCAGACCGGCAAGACCGCGGTGGCCCTCGACACCTTCCTCAACCAGAAGAACGTCAACGCCAACGCAACGAGCGACAATGGCAAGCTCTTCTGCATCTACGTCGCGATCGGCCAGAAGCGCTCGACTGTCGCACAGTTCGTGAAAGTGCTCGAAGAGCGCGGTGCCCTCGAGTACTCGATCGTCATTGCTGCGACGGCCTCCGATCCGGCGCCGATGCAGTACTTGGCGCCGTTCGCCGGGTGCGCCATGGGTGAATACTTCCGCGACAACGGCATGCATGCGCTGATCGTCTACGACGACCTTTCCAAGCAGGCCGTGTCCTATCGCCAGATGTCGCTGCTGCTGCGACGCCCGCCGGGACGCGAAGCCTATCCGGGCGACGTCTTCTACCTCCACTCCCGCCTGCTCGAGCGCGCCGCGAAGCTCAACGACGACAACGGCGCGGGTTCACTGACCGCCCTGCCGGTCATCGAGACGCAGGCGAACGACGTGTCGGCCTACATTCCGACGAACGTCATTTCGATCACCGACGGCCAGATCTTCCTCGAGACCGACCTCTTCTATCAGGGCATTCGCCCGGCCGTGAACGTCGGCCTCTCGGTGTCGCGCGTCGGCTCGTCGGCCCAGATCAAGGCGATGAAGCAGGTCGCCGGCAAGATCAAAGGCGAGCTTGCGCAGTACCGCGAGATGGCGGCGTTCGCGCAGTTCGGCTCCGACCTCGACGCGGCGACGCAGCGTCTGCTCAATCGTGGGGCGCGGCTCACCGAACTCTTGAAGCAGCCGCAGTTCTCGCCGCTTCCGGTGGAAGAGCAGGTGGTCGTGATCTTCGCGGGCACGCGTGGCTATCTCGACCGGCTCGAGGTCAAGCACGTCGGTCGCTTCGAGGGTGATCTCCTCAGGCTCATGCGCGACAAACACGGCGATGTGCTGTCGACGATCCGCACCAAGCGTGAGCTGGCGGCGGATGTCGAGAAACGTCTCGTCGAGATCCTCGATGGTTTCGCCAAGGCGTTCGCCGCCTGATCCAGTACGGGCGTGTCCGGCCCAACGGGCAGGACGACATCCGGCGTAGTGCTCACGGACGGAAGAGAAGATGGCGAGCCTCAAGGATCTCAGAAACCGTATCGCCTCGGTGAAGGCGACGCAGAAGATCACCAAGGCCATGCAAATGGTGGCTGCGGCGAAGCTGCGTCGCGCCCAGGACGCGGCGGTCGCCGCGCGGCCCTATGCCGAGCGCATGGACCGCGTGCTCGCCAATCTCGGCGCGCGCGTTGCCGAATCCGCCACCGCATCGCCGATCCTGGTCGGTACGGGCAAGGATCATACGCATCTTCTGGTCGTGGCAACGGCCGACCGCGGGCTCTGCGGCGGCTTCAACACGAACATCGTCAAGCTGGCCCGAGCGCACATCGGCCGGCTCGTGCGGGATGGCAAGCAGGTCAAGATTTTCTGTGTCGGAAAGAAGGGTTACGACTCGCTGCGGCGGGACTACGCGAACCTGATCGTCGAGCGGGTCGATTTTACCGGCCGCAAGCACGTCGATTTCGAGCTGGCCGACAAGATCGGGGCCCGAGTGCGGGAGATGTTCGCGGCCGGTGCGTTCGACATCTGCACGCTCTTTTTCTCCGAGTTCGAGTCCATCATTTCGCAGAAGCCGACTCCGCTCCAGCTGATCCCGGCGCGCCTTCCCGTGGTGGCCGACGCCGGCAAGCCGGCCTCCAGTGGCGCGGCCGCAGACAACGAGTACGAGCCTTCGGAGGAGGAAATCCTCGAGGACCTGCTGCCGCGCAACGTGTCGACGCAGGTCTTTCGGGCGCTGCTCGAGAATGCCGCCTCCGAGCAGGGCGCCCGGATGAGCGCGATGGACAACGCGACGCGTAACGCCGGCGACATGATCGGTCGCCTGACGCTCCAGTACAACCGGACCCGCCAGGCCAAGATCACGACGGAGCTGATCGAGATCATTTCGGGTGCCGAGGCACTCTGAGGCTCGGGGTCGAGGGGCCTTGCCGCGCTAGGCGTGCGGTGTGTGCTCGTGACAGTGAGCGGTGACGACGAACTTTGAATTGCTGAAGTGCGGCGGCTGGCGATGTCGCCCGGCAGGTGAGGATGAGGGACATGGCAAAGGCGATTGGCCGCATCAGGCAGGTGACGGGCGCGGTGGTGGACGTTCAGTTCGACGACCATCTGCCGGCCATCCAGAACGCGCTCGTGACGCAGAACGGCGATCGCCGTCTGGTCCTCGAGGTCGCACAGCACCTCGGCGAGAACACCGTACGCACGATCGCGATGGACGCGACCGAGGGCCTGGTGCGCGGCCAGGATGTCGAGGATACGGGCAACGCCATCGCGGTGCCGGTCGGCGAAGGCACGCTCGGACGCATCATGAACGTCATCGGTGAGCCCGTGGACGAGGCCGGCGCCATCGTCCATTCCGAGACGCGGCCAATCCATGCGGCCGCCCCGACGCTCGCCGAGCAGTCGACCGACGCGGAAATCCTGATCACCGGCATCAAGGTCGTCGACCTGCTCGCGCCCTACGCCAAGGGCGGCAAGATCGGCCTCTTCGGCGGCGCCGGCGTCGGCAAGACCGTGCTGATCATGGAGCTCATCAACAACATCGCCAAGGCGCACGGCGGCTATTCCGTGTTCGCCGGCGTCGGTGAGCGCACGCGCGAAGGCAACGACCTCTATTGGGAAATGGTCGATTCGGGCGTGAACAAGGAAGGCGGCGGGGAGGGCTCCAAGTGTGCCCTCATCTACGGCCAGATGAACGAGCCGCCCGGAGCGCGCGCCCGCGTCGGCCTTTCAGGCCTCACGGTCGCCGAATACTTCCGCGACCAGGGACAGGACGTGCTCTTCTTCGTCGACAACATCTTCCGCTTCACGCAGGCCGGATCGGAAGTGTCGGCGCTGCTCGGGCGTATCCCGTCGGCCGTGGGCTACCAGCCGACGCTCGCCACCGACATGGGCGCCCTCCAGGAGCGCATCACCTCGACGCAGCGCGGCTCGATCACCTCGGTTCAGGCGATTTACGTGCCGGCCGACGACCTCACCGACCCGGCGCCGGCCGCCTCGTTCGCCCACCTC